>JBDHMC010000016.1:0-14134 GCA_039656355.1 Gemmatimonadota bacterium
CTGGAACCCCGCTCTGTGGTCTGGAGTGGGATCCGGGTAACCCTTCTGGAACTGACCCCCTCTCCGCAATCGGGAACCGGTATCCCGATGGAGGATTACGCGGTGAAGCTCAGGTTGGAGCCGTTGGGTTAGAGCCCAACCGCCGACGCATTTCCCTTACTCTTTTGGGGTGCGGCGCCGCCGAAGGGTGTTGAGCAACGTTACGGTCCCAATCAGGGCGAAGAAGATCCCGCTGTACCATCTCCGAAGGCCGTCAGCGAAGATGAGGATGACCAACGCTAGAACGATGAAGAAAAACCCGAAGACCAGTGCTACCTTTCTCATTGTGCTTTCGGTCATTATTCGCCTCACAGTTTCCGGCTGAACACACTTCCTGTTCAGCTTCTATAGTCCAGGTTCTTCGCCTCTGAGATGGAGCGGAGCTCGTATCGTCGTAATGCGTCCTGTAACACCAAGAGGATTTGCTCCCGGCGAGTTCTCAGTTTTCCAGAAGACAGCTGGATATCCGGTGCTCGGAAGACCTTCCTGTTTAGCCATACCTTGAGGCGAATCCGTGCGGATCTTCGGAGAATGAAGCTGTCCCTTACGTCCAGGCCGATCCCCTGCCGGGGCAGTGGAATCCCAAAGAATGACGGGTTGATGGGATAGATCGCCTTGATCTCGTGCCAATAGACTCGACCAACGGAAACCCACGAAGATCGGTCCAGGATTCCATCACCGTCCACCAACACTCCTCTGAGCCCTTTTCCCTTCGCCTTTACGATGCCGTATATGCGATCAGCGATGAGGTAGGTGCAGAACACCAGGCAGAACACCCAGACCCCTAGCTCGAAAAGGCCGTCGATCCGACCAGAAAGAATGTACGCCAGAGAGAAGACGGCCAGCGCCAACAGGAGGTTCATCCTGAAAGCGTCGGATCCCGAAGAGTCCTCGGAACGGAAATGGACAGAGTCCTCCGTGGAAGGATGCTTGGGCTGGATTCCATTCTCCATCGGACCTCCCCTGGTGCCGATCCACCGGAAGCGTACCCCTCGATCTACCCTCGCGCAAATGCCGCATCCTCTGCCTTGTGTCCTTGTTGCAGAGAATAGTTGGCGTGGTTAGTTATTCGGTAGCTTCCCACAGATAGGAGGGTTTATGAGAGCGTTTCCCGGGTTCGCCCTCGTGCTTGTCCTGGCCGGTCTCGCCGCATGGTTCTTGGTGGCCACAACGGAGACTGCTCCGCCGACTGAGATGACCGCCGAGGAAGAGGCCGCAATCGTGGCCGAGATCGATTCACTGACCGTCGAGTGGTGGGAAGCGTGGAAGACCTTCGACTGGGACCGTGGTCTGGCGTTCATCGAAGACGGACCGCAAACCACCTGGACCGGAGCAGTCCAAACGGTATCCTCGGTTCAGGAGATGAGAGAGGTCTGGATACCCGCGATGGCGGGATTTCAGCGACAGGACTTTGAGTTTACAAACTCTCGGACCATCGTTCTGGCACCTGACATTGTGTGGACACTGCGTGAGGGAAATGGCTCCCTCTTTGACACAGATGGCAACCTGGTCTCGGAGAACCAGTTCATTGAGACAGCGGTCTGGGTTAAGCGAGGCGGCATATGGAAGCTCCTATTAGGGCATGACGACGACTCCACCCCGATCACGTAGACCTCGAGAAAAACAGAAGCAGGAGATGGCCCGGGTCCAAGGACTCGGGCCACATCTTTCCCGGACTCGTCTTTCCCGCATACGCGCAGCGCATACTCCGACTACGTCATCTGACGTATGCCTCCACAGCCCAAAAAAGCTGATCTTCTTCTTGGTTCGGCTGAGGTGGGTGAGGGGAGCTCGATGCCAGATTCGGCTGCCACTGCCTTCCATCCTTTGCGTATCGGCTAAGCTCGAACTCATGAACGGGGGCTGAAATCCATGTTTATCGTGCTGCTGGTGGTGACGTTCGCAATCGCGATCTTCGTTTCGTTCATCGTGGTCAGGCTTTTTCGGCAACCTATCGCCAGTATACTCCAGCGAATTGTTGCCGAGGAGATCAGCGCTGCTTGGCTCCGGTACCTGAAATTCGCCATCTACGTGGTGGGAGTATCGGGCGGCGTGCGCATATGGGATCTCGAGAAATACATCACGCCACGTCCTGAAGAGACCGATATCATCGTGTTGAATGCCGAACGGTGGGTATTCGAGGTCTATCGCACAGGCATCGGTACTCTTCAAAGCGTCGCATGGATGTTGTTGGTCTTCTTTGTTTTCGCACTCATCGCCTATGTGATCGTTCGGGGTATGGAGGCGAGGCGCGGAAAGCCTGCCGAGATGGAATAGCCTAGGGCAGAAGGGGGTGGTGATCACCGGTTTGACCCCCATGGACTCTGCACCCATTTTGCGAACAAGAGCCGCCCGCGCGATCCAGCGCGTTACCTGATGGCTTGCACACCATGGGAGGTAATCATGCGCACCTTGCTCCCCGCCCTTTCGGCTGCCGGTTTCCTGCTTTTCTCCACCGGACTCTCCCCCGCAGCGGGGATGCAGGAGGCGAACAACCTCCTCGACATGGATACCTATCTGGAAATGGAATCGGCCGGGAGCCCGCGGATCTCTCCTGACGGAGGGTACATCCTGTTCACGCGCGGAAGCGTGGACAAGATGAATGACCGGAACCAGAGCAACCTTCTGATCATGGATCTGGCGACGAAACGGATCCGTGAGCTGACGACAGGGAACTTCACCGTGTCGTCGCCCATCTGGTCGCCAGACGGCGGCAGAATCGCCTTCCTCTCTAACAAGAGTGGGACCAGTCAGATCCACATGATGTGGCTCGACACCCGTGAAACGGTTCAGCTCACCAACCTGGACCGATCGCCGAGCGGGATTCGGTGGTCACCAGACGGATCCATGATCTCGTTCACATCGTTCATCCCCGAGACCGGATCACCGCTGCCCATCAAGCTGCCCTCCTTCCCGCGGGGTGCAGACATGGCCGCATCGGCGGTGGTGGAAGATCGGATCTCGTGGCGGAGTGATGGCCGCGGGTACAATCCGAAGGGCAACACACAGATCTTCATCATCGATTCCGAGTTGGGCGGAACGCCCCGGCAGATCACGTCGGGGGACGAATCCCACAGCAACCCCCGGTGGTCCCCCGATGGTACCAAACTCTACTTTGGGGGGGACCTTGAGCCCGATGAAGGCTACGAGCGGAGCAATTCCGAGGTCCACTCCATCGACCTCGCTACACTCGAGATTACTACGCTCACCGACCGGCTCGGCCCCGATTCCGGACCTCTGCCCTCCCCCGACGGACGGCGCATCGCCTACACGGGGTACGACCAGAACGAGAACTACAGCAATCTTTCCAATCTGTACCTGATGGATAGCGACGGGAGCAACGAGCGCCTGCTTGCCGGCGACCTCCCGAACTCTCCGAGCAACCTCATCTGGGCCCACGACGGCTCGGGCCTTTATTACACGATGGGTGAAGAAGGATCGTCGAACGTCTACTTCGTCTCCACCTCCGGGGATATCGAGGAGATCACATCAGGCGTCCACTACATCTCCGGCATATCCATCGCCGAGAACGGGGTCGTCGCGGCGACCAACTCTACGTTCTACAAGCCGTCCTTCCTGGTGACGTTCGATCTGGACCGCCCGGACCAGATCACGACACTCGTCGACTTCAATGATGACGTCCTGGGCGATGTGAAGCTAGGTGAAGTCGAGGAGATCTGGACAGAGTCTTCCGATGGCCTACCGGTGCAAGGGTGGCTCATGAAGCCTGCCAACTTTGAGCCGGGGAAACAGTACCCTATGCTGCTCTGGATCCATGGCGGTCCGGTGTCCATGTACACCGTGCGCTGGAATTGGAACTGGCAAAACTTCGCTGCGGATGGGTATGCCGTGCTGTGGATGAACCCGAGAGGGAGCACCGGCTACGGCCAGGACTTCGTGAACGGTATCAATTACCTCTATCCGGGCTTGGACTTCGATGACCTGATGGCATCGGTGGATGCCGCCATCGACCGTGGCTTCATTGACGAGGACAACCTCTTCGTGACGGGTAGTAGCGGGGGCGGAGTGCTCACTGCCTGGATTGTAGGTCACACGGACCGATTCCGAGCCGCTGTGTCGCAAAGGCCGGTCATCAATTGGCACTCTTTCGTTGGTACGACTGACGGCGCCAACTGGTATCGACGGTTCGAATCGATGCCCTGGGAAGACCCGCTAGAGTACGCCGAACGTTCGCCGCTTCACTACGTCGGGAACGTGACCACCCCCACGATGCTTTTGTCAGGCGTTGAGGACCTGAGAACCCCGATGGGTCAGGCCGAGGAGTTCTACCGTGCGCTTAAAGTGCTCGGCCAGGAGACGATGCACGTGAAGATCCCCGCCGAGTACCACGGGACCCGGAGGACCTCTCATAGGCTGATGATCCAGCTGTACCTGAAGGCCTGGTTCGACAAGTACCGGGACAAGCCTAACGACTGATTCTCCGAACAGGGACGAGGAACGTATCCTGCTAGCGACATCCGCGTGTGCCCCGTAGCCCATCGCGGGCAACTCCACCTTCTACCTGGCCGCCGGCCAGGTAGACCCCTATCTTCTCAGCAGCGAGTACGATGGATCGCTACGCGCGGAATAGAGAGATGAACGATCCGTTACGCTCGCCTTCCTCTCGACAAAGCTACAACGGCATCTAAGGCGTTGCTTTCGATAGACTTGGGCCCCTTCCCCGGCACGGGAATGCGTCTTGCAAAAGCCTTGCCTTGGAGACGGAGGTACTCAGTATTTCTGCTGCTGAGAGGAGAATCCAATGCCTGATCTTGGCTCAATCCCCGTGGCCGACCTTATGAGCGCGTTCAGCTCGGTCGTAGTGGTTCTCATGGTAGGTGCCTTGTTCCTGGTCCTTTGGCAGTGTGCCATCCTTCTGGGAGCTTTGATCGCAAACCTGAGGCATCGCAACCCTCCCGAGGACGTCGGTCACCTCAAGGTCGGATAAGGGATCGAACCCCGAAGGAGGTCGCCATGCGCTCCTCCCATCTGACCCTGGCCATCCTCCTTCCAACCCTCGCGGCTGCATGCGGGACGCCGGAACCCATCCCGGAAAACGCGGGCGCGTTGGGCCAAGGGGAGGTAGTGGGCGCCCAGGTGCGGGATCCACTCGGGCTCCTTCCGTTGCGGGAGGAAATGGTCCTGCGTCAGATCGAAGCCCGAGGGGTTGGGGACACGGCTGTGCTGAGGGCGATGCGGGAGGTCCCCCGCCACAGCTTCGTGCCTGAGGCCCCTCCGGCCCAAGCCTACGCCGACTATCCCCTTCCCATCGGCCATGGCCAAACCATCTCTCAGCCCTACATCGTGGCCTTCATGGCCGAGGCCGCGGATATCTCGGCGGGAGACCGGGTGCTGGAGATCGGGACTGGGTCCGGGTATGGAGCGGCCGTGCTGGCGAAAATGGCCTCTGAGGTCTACACCATCGAGATCGTGCCGGAGCTGGCCGATCGGGCGAGGACCATCCTGGGCCTCCTGGGCTTTGAGAACGTCGAGGTTCGGACCGGGAACGGTTGGTTGGGTTGGCCCGAACACGCTCCCTACGATGCCGTGGTGGTGACGGCCGCACCTGACGAAGTTCCGCCCAATCTGGTCGATCAGCTGGCGGTGGGTGGAATTTTGGTGGTGCCCGTGGGAGACATCCTCCAGACCCTCAGGGTCCTTCGAAAGACCCCCCGGGGGATGGTGGAGGAGGCGTCCCTCCCCGTCCGGTTCGTGCCCATGGTGAGGGCGCGGCCCGATACAGGGGGATGAAGCGGCCAGGGTTGTCTTTACCTTCCGAGGGTATTTTCTACGCCCCGAGAGGGGGTCACGCCACTCGATAGCTGTCGGGCATCCCGAGACAGGTCATCGTGTTGAGGACCCTGCACGAGAACAGGACCCGCTAGCGTTGCGCGGCGATCTGGCTCAGCAGGTCACGAATCTCCGTGAGTAACTCGACTGTTCCGCTGGGCCCTTCGTCGGAATGTGGCCGCGAGACGGGTGCAGAGGACACCGAGTCCCTCTGGCGCAACACTTGGTCCCGAAAGTCGAGAGGGTCCACGATCCCGATAAGATCTGCCTCGGAGGATCCGGGTGTTCCCTGGCCGGCGGTCTCGATCTTCAACGATCTCAGACCAAGCCACCGCAGGAGCGGACCCTCCTTCACGGTCAGGTCTTGAATCTTGTCCAGCGGTATGGTCTTCTCCACTCTGAAGAATATCCCACGCTTCACTACGAGTGTGCGCTCATGCATTTCGCACTTCAGCGCCTCGAAGCTGCGGCGCACGTACCACCGCCCCCACCCCAGAAACCATATGGGCAGTATCACGATACCGACTATCGTGGCGACGCAAATCAGCACGACTTGCAGGAACCAGTACGTCCTCAGTTTGTCATCGAACCGCGCCGCGGTCAGCAACTCGTCGTTGTTTGTCAAATGAACCTCCTTTGACGGAGAAACTACGACTGCGGCACTGTGCTGTCATCCCATGCTCCACCGCTGCCTCATCCACATGGCCGGGTTTGACCTTCTGGCCTCCGCCACCGGCCCGCGAGAGGATTCTCTCATTACTCCTTCTGGGTCTCCGGATCCTCCCCCTCCTCCCGCCATAAGTTTCGAGAAGCTGGTTGTGAAAGGCACCCCCGAAAACGGCTGAACCTATACTCCCTGAACCGGCGCAGTGTCCGAGTTTTTAGCCAGGGACCGTCCTCCCTTAGGGACATCCCGACTGAAGTGGGCCGACATTCTGTGACCCTTTCCCCGGCATGGGGTATGCAGTTTATCGGCGGGGATCCGGACCGAGCCTTCGGTTGAGGGTGTGTGTGACCAAGTTTTTGTTGTCGGCCCTTCTATTGTCTGTAGTTGCCGGGACCCTGGTCCTTGCGGCGATGCCGGAGGCCGGCCAAGCCCAACAGGTCACCGTGACGGGCCTTGTGGTAGAGCGGACCCAGGCCTCCTGGATCGGGGGAGCCACGGTCAGACTCTCGGGCTCACCTCCTTTCTTCACGGATCTGGACGGGGTCTTCCGATTCAGCCGGGTGACACCGGGGCGACACACCCTTACGGTTCAGGCATTGGGATACCAGGCCCGGTCTCTCGAAGTGGATATCCGATCGGACACGACCCTCACGATCGAGATGGATCCTGACCCCATTCTTCTGGACTCCCTTTTGGTGAGGTCCGGGAACATCAAGATCAAGGGAGAGATCTTCGACGCCCAAACCGGGGATCGGATCCTCTACGCCCAGGTCACGGTCCAGCCTGGCTTTTCCACCTTCGATGCCCGCCTCGGACGCTTCACCGTAAAGAAGGTGCCCATCGGCCGGCCGGTGACGGTGCTTGTTGAAGCCATCGAATATCTTCCAGCCCGGATCGCATTAATCACCGAGGCGGATACGTCTCTGACCATTGAGATGGAGCCCGACTCCGTAGCGATCCGCCTCCTTGCCCAAAAAGGTCAGATACTGGAAGCACGTTTTGATTCCCTCCCCTACCGCCGGACCGTTTTGGATAAGGAAGACTTGGCTCAGTATGCTGTAAGGCCCGCCATAGAGGGCATCAGAATGCAGCTAAGGTGGTATGGGATAGGGTGGACCAAAGAGAGGATGACCTCGGACCCCAACTGCCTCTTTATCGATGACAGGCAACAGATGCATTTCGCGTTCCTCTGGGGTTTGGGCACCGGGGAGATTGAGAGGGTCGAAGTTTATGACCGCGGAGGCATGGTCAGGGTTTATACGAAGCGTTACATCGCCGGCCTCGGAGCCAAGGAGCTTCCCGCCATTCGCTATATGAAGGTTGGGCAACAGCGTTCGATTTGCCGCCGGTAGAAACACTGTTCAGGGCTGATACACGAGGTGGAGCCGGGTGAGTTTACAGGTACTTCAGTCACCAATTTTCCGTGCAAGAGCCTCCCGATGGGCTTCTCATAATCCTATCGGACCAACTTTCTCGCCGATATCCTTCGGGAGATGTCCGTTCGAGATTGATTCAGAGGCTTTTCTCCATGAACGCTGGACCACGAGCCCCTGTCAGACGAGACGATGAGAATGCCAGCACGTTCTTTGAGGGTTCCTGGCTTTGCCCTCGCCTTCGCCGTTGCTTCCGGTGGCCCGGAGAAGGCCGAAGTCCTCTACGGGCTTTCCGGGCGGTGAGGCGCGGGTTCCTGGGACCAGGTCTCTTTATACTCGGGGCTCTCCTTGTCTCGGGCAGTGAGGCCACCAGTCAGTCGATTCATGGTCGGGTCCTGGTTCTGGGCGATACCATCGGTGTCTCGGCTGCCGACCTCACTTTGGCGGACTCCACAGGAGTCCTCCTTGCCAGGGTCCAGACCAACACCGTCGGCGAGTTCCGACTCCCTGCCCCGGGGGCGGGACGGTTCCAGGTCAGTGCCTCTCGAATCGGGTTCTCTGCGGTCAGTGCAGGAGTCTTGGTTCGCGAAATGGAGGTGGTGGAGGTGGAGCTTCGGATGGCGGAAAGCGCGATCCCTCTCGAACCCATTGTCGTGGTAGGGCGCCGCGAGATCAAACAAGGAACTCTGGACGAGTTCTACGACCGGATGTCCCGAATGAAGCAGAGGGGAGCCGGACATTTCCTTACGCTGGAGCAGATCGAAAACAAAACCCAATTGAGTTTGCCTCTCCTCCTCCAGACCATTCCCGGAGTTTGGTACTGGGGACGGGGATCGGTAAATATGCTGAATACGGGCGGGACCCGAGGCATCTTCTGTACTCCGGAGTTCTTTCTGGATGGAAGGCCGATGCTGATGGGGTTTCGGGAGATCCCTGTTCTGGACCTAGAGGGGGTAGAGGTTTATCGCGGGTTTTCCGAGAGCGTTCACGGTTATTTCCCGGACCGATGCGGTCAGATCTTCCTTTGGCGAAAGTCGGACTGGGGGAATCCTTTCCGTTGGGGAACGGCTTTCCTCGGTTTGGGGATGCTTGCCTTTGGGGTTGCCATCGCCTCTCTGTTTTGAATGATCGTCATGGTCTCAGAATCCTGAGGGATGGAAAATGACTATGGTAAAAGCGCCAATTATTACCTGGGTGATCGTTGCAGGCGTCGCTGGGATCACGGGCTGTGACGGGTCCTTCCCTGGCGGAGATGAGGACGTCGGCGCGGTGCCTCTTCTGACCGTGACCGAAGAGCTCCGTATCGGAAATGTGGAGGACCCGGATCTCGGGTTCTCCCGGATCCGGGATGTGGACGTAGACAGGGACGGCAACATCTACGTTGCCGAATCCCTGGACCGGGAGATCCGAGTGTATGGCCCGGACGGGGACTTCCTACACCGGTTTGGGGGAAACGGCCAAGGTCCCGGGGAATTCGTGAACCTGATGTGGTTCGGCGTGGTGGGAGACACGGTCTGGACCCTGGATCCGTCCCAGAAAAGGACCACACTCTTCGACCGAACCGGAACGTTGCTCTCTACCGGCACCTGGGAGTCCGTCCCGGTGACCCACCCGACCCCTGGGACTTCTGCCTTTGTGGTCCCTCTCGACATGCATACCGACGGCCTCTTTCGGGGTGAGATGAGCATCATGGCTTTGTCGATAGGGAGCGATCCGGACGCTCCGGGATCCCAGGATTCCTTGAGAATTCCTGAGGTCCTTTTCGATGCTTCAGGGGCTGTGGTGGATACTATCGGGTGGGATGTTCGGCCACCGCCGGGTCGGAGCAGGACACAGAGGATCCAGATGGGATCGAGGCAGTACACCGTACCGCGACCGCCGGGCGATGGACTCCTTGAGGTGACCCAAGCCGACGGCCGATGGATGGTGAAGCGGACGGTGGCCTCATCCGATGAGGTCGCCACGTTCAGCATCGTACGTCTCGGTCTGACGGGGGATACGCTGTTTGGGCGGGAGTACCGCTACCCTCCGAAACGGTATCCTGATGAGGTTTTGGATTCCCTGGCTTCCTGGCGGGCCACTTCCCGGTCCTCCGGGCCGGAGGTCGACGTTGACGCCCTCCAGCTGCAACTCAGAAACGCCATGGACTTTCCGGACTTCCAGCCACCGATTCTGGCTGGTGTCGGCGGGGGGGATGGAACACTCTGGCTCCGCCGTGAGGACACCGGCGGGGATTCGTACCGTTGGCTGGTGATCGGACCCGACGGATCGCCCCGGGGCCACATTGATCTCCCCCGCCGGTCAGTGGTGAAGTGGGTGGGCGTTGGAGGATTCGTGGTCGTCGAACCTGACGAATTCGATGTTCCTTGGGTGGTGCGGTTCCGCATTGAGCCTTGAGACCTCAATCGGCCTTTGGTAGGAAAAGGATCGTCTAAAATGAGAAAGAACCTCACCTCCATTTTCGAGTCCTGCTCCTTCCTCGGTCTGCTTACCCTCTTGCCTGCCTGCACGGACGCTGGATCGCCAGCGTCCTTCTCGGTCCGGGACAGCGCAGGAGTCCGAATCGTTGAGAGCCACCAGGCTGAATGGGATCCAGATGGGGGATGGCGGCTGTCAGCTGAGCCGATACTCCAAATTGGTGAGAGGGAGGGAGAGGAGTCCCTTCAGTTTTTCGGAGTAACGGGAGGCGCCCGTCTCTCGGACGGCAAGATCGCCATACTGAACAACGGCACGCGCACCATTCGGGTTTATGGTCCGGACGGCAGCTTTATTCGGGAGTTCGGAAGAGACGGTGAGGGGCCGGGAGAGTTCAGGGCTCTGAGTTCGGTCCACGTTCTACCCAACGACACCCTTCTCCTGTGGGATGGGCGCCGACGGGTGTTCTCGCTCTTCACTTCTCCCGGAGAGTTCGTCCGATCTCAGCGTCTCACCTGGGTGGGCAGCGAGGCGTTGATTGGCATCCGACCGCTCCCAGACGGCAGGTTGGTGGTGAAAACATACGCCGGTCCGGGTAGGGAAGAGCTCGGTTCGGGTACTGGAATCCACAGGGCCGTGGGTCCCCTCTTGCTCTTTGACCGGGAGGGGGTCCTCCTCGACACCATCGGCCTATTCCCAAACGCCGAGTCGGCCATCTTCGAGCTAGCGGGTCAACCGGGCTACACGGTCCCCCCTTTTGACAAGAACTTCTTCTTCGATGTATGGCGGGAGTCGATCATTCTCGGGACGGCCGAGAGGATGGAGGTGCTGTTTTGGGACGTGACCGGAGGCCCGAGGGCACTTTTCCGGGATCTGGGATCGGATTTGACCGTCAAACAGGAAGACCGTGATTGGTACGAGGAGCACTTTTTCCCAGATGCCGTCACACCTGAAGCACAACAGGAGCGCACAATGCTCCTGCGGGACCTGATGTTTCCCGAAACGCGGGCGGCCTTCACCGATCTGGAGGTCGATCCAGCGGGCAACATCTGGCTCAGGACCGGCCGCCATATTTTCTATTATGCCGAGTCCCGTGAATGGACGATCTTCTCGTCGGCAGGGGGGTTGTTGGGGACCATCTCACTTCCGGTGGGATTCAAAAGCCTTGAGTTCGGCTCGGACGAGATCCTCGGGGTATGGAAGGATGATCTGGGCGTCGAGTTCGTTCGCGTCTACTCGATTGAGAAGCGGGAACCTGCGTAGAGACTGACTCCCAGGGCCCCCTTGGTCTGACATCGGACCTCCGGCCGGGACAGGAGGGTAGAACATGCCCTCGACCATTCCACCCGATCCGGATCGCGAAATGAACGCCACATCCACGTCTACGCCCGTCCCTGACCATCGGCCGGTTCTCAAGGCTCTCCGAAAGGCGAGAGGCCGGGTCACAGTAGGTGATGTCGTGGCAGAAACGGGGATGGGGCGAGACTCTGCCGAAGCCACCCTTCGGGCCCTCCTGGAGACCCGCCGGGGCAACCTGGAGGTGGGTGAGACCGGGACCCTGGTCTACCGCTTCGACCCGAAGCTTATCCAACGGGATGCCGAGCCGTTCTGGGCCCGCATGCGGCGCGGGGCGCAGGAAGGATTCACCAAGAGTTTTAAGGCCGTGATCGTCCTCATGCTCCTGGTCTATTTCGTGATCTTCGTTGCCCTGATCATCGCTGCCCTGGTGGCCAGCCAGTCCAAGGGTGGCGGGCGGAGTCGGAGTCGTTTCGGTGGGCGCCACGGGGGATTCGGCGGGCTCCGTGGCTTCTGGTTCTTTTATTTCTTCTGGAGTCCTGGTTGGGGTTGGGGTCGCCCTTACTACGGGCACCGGTGGGAGCGGCGTTACGAGTCGAAAAAGGGGGCGCCCAAGGTCCCTTTCATCAAGAAGGTCTTCGCTTTCGTATTCGGGCCGGACAGACCGAGACCCACCCAACAACAAAAGGACCGAAGCGTCGTCCGCTTGATTCGGGCTCGGCAAGGGGTCCTGACCGCGACCGAGCTGGTCCAGCATACTGGGCTCCCGCTTCACGAAGCCGAGGAGGAGCTGGCCCGCCTCATGGTTACCCACGGGGGAGACGTGACGGTGACGGAAGACGGGGTCCTCACCTATGTATTCCCTGAGCTCATGGTGAGCGCCCACGGGACCGTGTCTGAACGAGAGCCCGATCCCGCCTGGAGGCGTCTCGAACCGGCGGAATCGGTGACAGGGAACGATGCGAAGGCCAACGCCATCGTAGCAGGCATCAATACCTTTAATCTGGTGGCGGCGGCTACAGCTCCGTGGTTCATCTTTCCCCGTCTGGGTCTCGCCGGGGATCTGGCCATGATCGGCTTGGTATGGGTACCTCTCGCCTACAGCTCTCTCTTCTTCGCCGTGCCCGCCCTCCGAGCCCTTGCTGTGCACAGGCAAAACCGACTCCGAGAGGAGCGGAACCTACGAAAGGTGACTCTGGGATATGTGTTCAGAGCCTCCCTGGTTGGTGATGGTGCCCAGTGGGTGAGCTTATCAGGGACCACCGAGCACGTGCGGGCAGCCCTTCCCAAATCCGGAGGTAGGATCGCTGGAAGTGGGCGTGCTCTGGATCGGGCATCCAGCGGTGGGGCATCGCCCTCATCGGAGACTTCGGGTAATGGGTTCTTGGAGGCAGAACTCCAAGCACTCCTTGGGGAGTTCGATGGAGAGATAGAGGAGAACCCCGAGGGCATTTTGAAGTACCGCTTCCCCTCCATCCTGACCCAGTTCCGCGGCGCCGAGAGGGTTCGTCGCCGGTTGAGCCTGGAAGACCAGGCAGTGGGGGACATCGTTTACGCCAGCGACCAGACCGAGGAAGAAGCCAACCAGCGCGATCTGGCGGCCTTCGACCGGGAGCTCAACCGTCCGGACGCCCTGACCCGATACCTTGGGGCCCCTGAAAGAGTATCCTACCTGGACGAGTTCGAGTTGGTGGCGTTCGACGAGGAGATGAGACAGGGGCGTGCGAATCTGGCCTGACGGTCCAGGATAGGGTTACCCCCCCAAGCCTTTCCCCTGACGGGGATCAAGTGCATCCCGAAGCCCATCTCCCACCAGGGTGAGGGCTAGGAACACCACCACGATCGCCAGCCCGGGAAATGTGGCAATCCACCAGGCATCCATGAGATAGTCTCGCCCATCGGCCACCATGGCCCCCCAGGAGGGCGTGGGCTGCGGGACCCCTTGGCCCAGGAAGGAGAGTCCGGCCTCCAGGACGATGGTATTCCCGATCCCCAAAGTGGCCGCCACGATGATTGGAGCCAGAGCATTGGGGAGGATGTGCCGGAAGAGAATCCTCCTTCGGGAGAATCCCGAGGCCCTGGCCGCTTCCACGAACTCCCGTTCCATCAGGCTCAGGACCTCACCCCGGACGATGCGCGTGATGGCGGGCCATTGGGTAAGCCCAAGGATGAGAACGATGAGAAGGATAGAGGGTTGGAAGACCGCCGCAATTGCGATGAGCAGGATCAGGCTGGGAAAGGCCATGACCATGTCGGAGAATCTCATGACCAGGCCGTCAACCATTCCCCCCAGGTATCCGGCCACCCCTCCCAGAACGGTTCCAATGGAAACGCTGATGGTCACAGCAAGGAGACCGATCCCCAGGGAGATCCGCGCGCCGTAAAGGGTGCGGGAGAAGACGTCCCGACCGAACTGGTCCGTGCCCAAGAGATGGACATTTGATGGGGGAGCGAGTCTCAGAGCCATGTCCTCCGCCGCAAACACCCGCATCTGAAGGGGATCGAAGGGCGCAAGGAGGGGCGTAATAAGAGCTATCAAGAAGCAGAAGAACAA
>JBDHMC010000017.1:0-14040 GCA_039656355.1 Gemmatimonadota bacterium
TTGCCCTCTTTCCGGCCAACATATTCATCGTCATCGTGGCCCTGGCATTCACTCAGTGGCCCTTCACCGCTCGAATCGCGCGGGGGGAGATTCTGGCCCTCAAGGAACGGGAGTTCGCCGAGGCCGCCCGGGCGCTTGGTTTTTCCCGAAGGCGAATCCTATTCAGACACCTCCTTCCCAACGCACTGGGCCCGTTGATCGTGGTGGCCACGCTGGGAGTTGGGAACACCATCCTGCTCGAGGCGGGGCTCTCATTCCTGGGCTTGGGAGTCCAGAGCGGTACCCCCTCCTGGGGCTCCATGATGAACATTGGCCTGGATAACCTCCGAGATGCTTGGTGGGTCGCGACCTTTCCCGGCTTGGCCATCGTTTTCGCGGTCTTGGCCTTCAATCTGGTGGGTGACGGCCTTCGAGATGCCCTCGATCCCAGACAGAGGGAGGGGCGGCGTAGGTGAGCCTTCTAGAGATCCAGGATCTGAGAGTTCACTTGCGTACCCAGGGTGGCACGGCCCGGGCGGTAGATGGGGTGGACTTCTCCCTGGAAGAGGGGGAGTCGGTTGGGCTGGTAGGAGAGTCGGGTTCGGGGAAGACCATTCTGGCACTTTCGATTCTGGGGCTGCTACCTCAGGGGAGCGGGACCATCCTTCCCGAAGGCTCCATCCGATTCCGTGGTGAGGAGTTGGTGGGGATGGACAGGAATCGGCTTCGGGAGATCCGGGGGGGTGAGGTCGCCATGGTCTTCCAGGAGCCCATGACGTCCCTGAACCCAGTCTTTACGGTGGGGAGCCAGATCCAGGAAGCTGTGGAGCTTCACCGGCCTTTGGGACGTGGTGCCGCCCAGGCGGAAACGCTCCGTCTCCTTCAGGAGGTGGGGATCCCCGATGCCGGAGCCCGAGCAGCCAGCTACCCCCATCAGCTCTCCGGCGGCATGCGACAAAGGGCCATGATCGCTATGGCCCTGGCAGGTGAGCCGAGCCTCCTGGTGGCGGATGAGTCCACCACCGCCCTGGACGTGACGATCCAGGCCCAAATCCTCAAGCTTTTTAAGAGTGTCCAGACCCGGCTCGGAATGGGGCTCCTCCTCATCTCCCACGATCTGAGCGTGGTGTCCAGAGTTTGCGATCGGATCTTGATTCTTTATGGAGGGAGGGTGGTAGAGTCCGGCCCGACTCGGGAGATCCTGGAGGCTCCCAAACATCCATATACCCGGGGACTCCTCGGATCCCGACTCTCCATCGACGATCGTAGGCGCACCCTGAGGCCGATACCGGGCGAGGTACCAGAGGCCACCGACTGGCCACCGGGGTGCAGGTTTCACCCTCGTTGCCAAGAGGTCCTGGATCGGTGCCGTAGGGAGGAGCCGAGCCTGCTTCCGATGGCAGAAAGCCAGGGGGCCGTCGAGGCTCAAGGTGGGGTTCCGGGGACCGGCCGAGAGGCCCGATGTTGGCTTCTTGTCGAGGAGGAGGTGGAACCGTGACGAACGGTTCGGAGGAGTTCGTTCTCTCTGTCATCGGTCTGACCCACAGCTTCGCCCAAAAGGGCGGAGGCCGGGGTGAGGGGAAAGGTTCGGTCCACGCCTTGCGGGGCGTGAGCTTTGACCTGAAGAAGGGCGAGTGTCTCGCCGTGGTTGGGGAATCAGGGTCGGGGAAGACGACCCTGGCTCGGAGCCTTCTCCGGTTGGTGCAACCTACCGGAGGTGAAGTGTCATACCGGGGTACGGACGTCCTCACTATGCCTCCGGGGGATCTCCTGGCCTTTCGCAGAAAGGCCCAGATCGTTTTTCAGGATCCTTTCGGGTCCCTGAATCCGAGGCTTCGCGCGGGGCCCATGCTCGACGAGATCCTCAAGGTCCATGGGGGTTCGGTCTCACGTGGGACTCGGCTGCTGCGAGTGGCGGAACTCCTTCAGTTGGTTGGCCTCCACCCCAGCCATGCAGAGCGTTATCCTCACGAATTCAGCGGTGGCCAACGGCAGCGCCTGGGGATTGCCAGGGCTCTTTCCGTGGGGCCGGAACTTCTCATCCTCGACGAACCGGTCTCGGCGCTGGACCTCTCGGTTCAGGCTCAAATCTTGAATCTCCTGACGGATCTCCAGGAGCGCCTGTCTCTGACGATCATCCTGGTTGCGCACGACTTGACGGTGGTTCGGCAGGTTGCGGACCGGGTTGCCGTCATGTACGGAGGGAAGATTGCCGAAATCTCTCCGGTGCAGGCCCTCTTTGAAACACCCTCCCATCCGTACACGAAGGGGCTCCTTGCGGCGGCGGATCCAAACGCTGCTTCCGTTCGGGGAGAGGGACCCTGGGAACTCCTGGCAGGGGAACCCCCTAGCCCGATCAAGCCTCCGGCCGGCTGCCCTTTCCACCCTAGATGCCCCCATCCTGACAAGGACCAGGAATGCGCTGAGAAGCCTCCGGAAGTGAGAGCCCTCCCTCGTGGCCGAAAGGTTGCCTGTTGGAAGGAAATCCAGGGTGCGGATAGGGCTTGACATGCCTTTGGGCCCTCTCCATCTTGCCAAGCCTTAATGGAACTTTACTCATCCACCCGCCGAGGTTGGGGTGGATCAGTTTTTTTGACCAGACGACCACTACGGTAGGAGGTCCTTTTGGTGGGCTTAATGAGTGTTTACGGTGCTCTGCTTCAGATTCCGGGAATGGAAACGATGGATCTGACGTGGCAACAGCAGATCTCGACGAACTGGGATGCTACAGGATTCATGAGGTGGCCCCTGCTTGCCTGTCTGATCCTGGGAATCATTGTGATCATCCTGAAGTTCTTCAGTCTCACGGCGAAGACCGGGGCTACGCGTAAGACCCTTCGCAGTGTAGACGAGCTCCTGGCCGCTCAGCGGATCGACGAGGCTCTTGAAGTTACTCGTGAGTCCACCTCACCAGGCGCCAACATCCTTTATGCCGGTCTCGAGCGGCATGAGGAAGGCACCGAGAGGGTGATGAAGGCCATTGAGAACCAGGGTCTCATCGAGCTGAGCAAGCTGGAGAAGGGTCTGGTCGTGCTGGCCACGCTCACCAACATCGGTCCGCTCCTTGGATTCTTGGGAACGGTGATCGGGATGATTCTCGCCTTCCAGTCTATTGAAGCGGCCGGTGAGGTGGAGGCCACCCTGGTGGCTGGTGGTATTAAGGTCGCTCTGCTGACCACGGCGGCGGGTCTAGGTATCGCCATCCCCATGAGCATCTTCCATAACTACTTCGTGTCGCGGATCGATGGCCTAGTCATCGATATGGAAGAATCTGCTCAGAAAATGATCGACGCTCTCCACGCCATTGAGCGGGGGAGGCAGGCTGCGGCATCCTAGTCGCACCTCGGAGGTAGTAGTGGAGGCCACCCTTTGGCGGGGTGGCCTCTTTTCTATTTCCCAGATTTTGACTCCGTCTGAGCCGGCATGACTCCATTCCTTCTCCTTTCTCTGATTCTGCTTCCCAGTGTCGCAGAGCTCCCTCCGACTGCGGTCCAGGCGGAGCCGTCGTCTCAGCAGGAGGCGGTCCTGGATTCAATCCGAGCAGAGATGGCCAGGGGACGAGATTGGTACGCCGCTCGCCGCCTGAGTGCGGCCTTTCCCGACGGCCCGGGAGGGAATGAGGAACTGCTCCTTCTTTTCGCCCAGGCCGAAGCCGGGTGGAGCGATTGGCCCCAGGTCTTGGCTCTTCTGGAAGGTGGTCTCGCGACGGGTGAGGTCAATTCTCCGGAGGCGTGGCACCTTCTTGGGAGAGCACTGGAGGTTGAGGAACGTTGGGAGGAGGCCGAGGCCGCCTACGGCCAGGTTCTATCAGCGGTGGGTTTCGAGAATTCCGCGACCAGACAGGAGGCTCGGGTTCGGAGGGCTCGAATGCGAGGGCGGTTGGGGCGGTATCCTCAGGCCCTGACCGATGTTGAAGAGATCGCTGAAGAGGATCCGACGATAGCGGGGTGGGTGGCCTTGGAATTGGCGGAACGGTCGGCGGCGGCTGGGGCCCGGGAGCACACCCGGCTGGCCCTGTCCCTGGTTAGTTCGCCGGAGGTGAGGGGATTGGGCTGGAACCTCCTTCCCCTGGCGCTCCTTTTGGATGGGGACTCCACCGGTGCCGAGGCTGCTTATTGGAGTGCCCTGCCATCCCTCTCTTCCGTATCGGATCAGGCTGTGGCCTGGGACCGAGTGGGGGTGCTTCGGCTGGCCCGGGGGGATTCGCTGGGTGCACGGGGTGCATACCATCAGGTACTGGCCCTCCCATCGTCTGGGAGTGAAGGATTGCGGGCGGCCGAGGCCCTCCTGAGCCTCGGATTCGACTCGGTGGCCGTGGCGTTGGCCGGTGCTCGTGCTCTTGCCAGTGCCGGTCAGCACGAGGGAGTCCTGGAGGCGTATGTCTTCTACGAGAGCCTTTTGGAGGGACCGCCGCCTCCTTCGGTCCTTCTGGCGAAGGCTCGAAGCCATTTCAGTCTCCGACAGAACGAAGCCTCCGTGGCTCTAGCGACAGAGTTGGGGGAATCTGAGAACCCTGTGGTGGCGACCCCTGCCCTTGCCCTCCAGGTCCAGGTCTTACGACGGTTGGGGAGGGGGGGGGAAGCCCGGGCCGTTGAGGACGACCTGGTCGCCCGATTCCCGGAGCGGCCGGAGGCTATAGAGGTGCTCTTCCTGCGTGCTGACGCGTTGCAGGACCGCGGTGACCTCGAAGGAGCCATCAGAGGCTACCAGGAAACCATGGAGTTGGCTCCTTCACAGAATCTGGCTGGTCAGGCTCGGATGCGGCTGGGCCAGATCTTCCTGGGCATGGGGCGAGAAGACGAGGCTCTGGGAATCTACGAGGGCTACCTGAGTAACTTCCCACAGGGACGACGTTGGGACGAGGCAGCTTTCTGGGAGGGGCGGCTCCTCCTTTCCCTGGACCGGGATGAAGAGGGTAGGGAGCTCCTTGGCCGACTTCGCGAGAATTTCCCCCTTTCCTATTATTCGTTTCGGGCCAGGGAGCTTCTGGGGGAGGGGTATGATCCGTCCATTCCGGCTCCTGCAGACATCCTGCCTTTTCCAGCCCTCCTTCAGGCAGGGTTGGGGACCTTCGACCGACTCCTGGGCGCCGGCCTTTCCCGGGGTGCTGTCTGGGAAGCCAACGCCCTTGCCGCCCAGCTCCGTACCGAGAAGGACCCCGTTGCCCGGCAGGGCAACCTTCTTCGGCTGGCCAAGGAGTTGAATTCAAGAGGTTTCACGCGGGAGGGCATCAATCTGGGGTGGGAACTGCGGCGGGAGAACCGACCCTGGGATCGTGATCTTTTAGCAGCAGTGTACCCATTCCCATATCAGGAGATTGTCCTTGCCGAGGCTGGTGAGCGAGGGTTGGATCCCTACCTGATGGCCGGCCTTATTCGGCAGGAGTCGGCTTTCTGGGTCGAAGCAAGGTCACGGGCCGATGCCCGAGGGCTGATGCAAGTGCTTCCTGCTACCGGGAGAGAGCTGGCCCGGGCCTCCGGCCCTGTCGGCTTCCAACCTGATTCCCACCTCTATGAAGCGGAGATCAACATCCATCTGGGAATGGCTTTCTTCGCCGACATGCGGCGGAGGTTCGGTGAGGATCTGCCCATAATCCTCTCGGCGTACAACGCGGGCCCGACCCGGGCTTTGCGTTGGAGAGAGTTCCCGGAAGTGGACGATATGGCTCGGTTCGTCGAGCGGATTCCCTTCGTCGAAACGCGAGGGTATGTGAAGAACGTCCTCGTGAATAGGGAGATTTACGCGTGGCTCTATGGTCAGGATCCTGCTGACCCAGGAATCCGCCAGGAGATTCCGGCGTTCATTCCTTGACGGCCCCTTTGCCAGATCATCATCTTCCATCCTGTCTCCAAACCCCAGCTCTTGGGAGGCAGGCTCCTATCATCCAACAACGAGCGGTCCATGGTTGAAGCCCCCCCCAAGGAGGCTCCACGCCTCTTTCTCATCGATGCCTACGCCCTCATCTATCGGGCCTTCTTCGCTTTTATCAACCGACCCCTCACCAACTCCCGGGGCGAGAACACGTCGGCCCCATTCGGCTTCGCCAACTTCCTGCTCGCTATCAGGGAGAACCATCGACCCGACTACCTGGCCATCGTCTTCGACAAGGGAATGAGCAAGCGAGAAGAGATCTACCCGGAGTACAAAGCCACCCGGGAGAAGATGCCCGAGGAGCTTGCTGCCAGCCTTCCGAGGATCCGTGAGATGGTGGAGGGCTTCCACGATCCGGTAGTGGAGGTGGAGGGATACGAAGCCGACGACGTAATCGGTACCCTGGCTCTTCAGGCAAGGGACGCCGGGTTGGAGGCCGTCATCGTATCGGGGGACAAGGACCTCTACCAGTTGGTGGGCCCCGGTGTCCACCTCCTGAACCCGGGGCGGGGTGGGCCTACGGGTGTGGAACCGGAATGGGTGGATGAATCCAATGCCGACGAAAAGTTCGGGATTCCCCCGGAGAGAATCCCGGACTACCTGGCTCTCATCGGGGATTCGTCGGACAACGTGCCAGGGGCTCCAGGCGTCGGCCCGAAGACGGCGGTGAAGCTCCTGCACGAATATGGCGATCTGGAGGAGATTCTGGCACACAGCAAGGATCTCACGGGGAAACGAGCTCGGGAATCCCTGACGGAGAACGCTGAGCTTGTTCGGTTGTCGAAGCGCCTGGTCACCATCCAAACCGATGTCCCTATCGAGTTGGACCTAGAGAGCCTACGGGTGCAGGAGCCCGACCGAGAGGTACTCAGGAAGCTTTTTGCGGAGCTGGAGTTCCGTCGTCTGGCTGAGCGGTTCACCGGCCCCGGGGAGGAACGCGGGACTGGGGAAGCAGTCCAGTCGGTTGAGGAGATCCCCGTCACGTATACCCTGGTTGGGGACGCCCAGGAAGTGACGGAGATGGTGAAACGGATACGTGAGGTAGGGGCAGTCTCAGTAGATACGGAGACCACCAGCCAGGAGGCCACTCAGGCCGACCTGGTAGGGATCTCCCTCTCCTGGGCGGTTGGCGATGCATACTACATCCCCCTGGCCCACCGGCGCTCCGGAGAGTTGGCCTTGGACGATGGAGGGGAGGGGGGCCCAGCCAATCTCCCGACCCTTGCTTCACCGGCCATGGGCCCTCTGGTGGAGATGCTGGAAGATCCAGCGGTTGAGAAAACCGGCCAGAATTTGAAGTACGACCTCATCGTACTGGAGCGGGCGGGGCTGAAGGTTAGGGGCGTGACCTTCGACACCATGGTGGCCTCGTACGTTTTGGACCCAAACCGGCGTCAACACAGCCTGGACGCCCTGACCGTGACCCTTCTGGGGCACCGGATGATCCCTTACTCGGAGGTGGCGGGTAAGGGGAAGAGCCAGATCTCCTTCGCCGAAGTGACCCTCGACCGAGCCCGGGAGTACGCGTGCGAGGACGCTGATTTTACCCTTCGGCTCAGGGACCTTTTTGAACCACAGCTGATTGACCAGAGGCTGGATGGACTATTCCAGGACCTGGAGATGCCCCTCGTGCCGGTCCTGGCTCGGATGGAAATGAATGGGATTCGCATCGACGTCCCCTTATTTCAAGCCATGAACAAGAAGCTGGAGTCCGACCTCAGCTCCGTCCGAAAAGAAATCGTGGGGATGGCCGGGGAGGAGTTCAACCTGAACTCCACTCCCCAGCTTCGGGGGATCCTCTTCGAGAAGCTTGGCCTTCCAGTCCTTAAGAAAACGAAGACCGGCCCGTCAACAGATGCGTCGGTCCTGGAGGAGCTGGCTGAGATGGGTCACGCCCTCCCTATCCGGCTCATGGAATACCGGCAACTGGAGAAACTCAGGAATACGTATGTCGACGCGCTCCCCCGTCTGGTGAACCCCCTGACCGGACGGATTCACACCAGCTTCAACCAGACGGTAGCTGCCACCGGTCGCCTGTCTTCGAGTGACCCGAACCTCCAAAATATCCCAATTCGAACCGAGCTCGGTCGGGAGATCCGCAAAGGATTTGTGGCCGAAGAAGGGAAGCTCTTCTTCGGCGCCGACTATTCCCAGATCGAGCTACGGGTCATGGCGCACTTCTCGGGGGACGAGGCTTTCGTCCGGGCTTTCCGGGAGGGGATCGATGTCCATAAACAAACTGCTTCGGTGATCTTCGGCACGCCTCTGGACGGTGTGACATCGGAAATGAGGGCCAGGGCGAAGACCATCAACTTCGCCACTCTGTACGGGCAGGGGGATTTCTCCCTGGCTCGCCAGTTGGGGGTCTCTCGGGAGGAAGCCAAGGATTTCATCGAGGAGTATTTCAGACGCTTTTCCGGCGTCCGCGCTTTCCTCGATCTTCAGGTCGATCTGGCACGGGAACAGGGTTATGTGGAGACCCTCAGCGGGAGACGCCGGTATATCCCGGAGATGCAGGCAAAGAACTGGAATGTGAGGCAGTTTGGTGAGCGTGTTGCGCAAAACACTCCTATCCAGGGTACGGCAGCCGATCTCATCAAAGTGGCGATGATTCGGATCCAGAAGTTGCTGGAAACCAGATTCCCCCACTCGAAACTCCTCCTCCAGGTCCACGATGAACTCCTTCTCGAGGTGCCTGAGAACGAGGTTGAGGAAGTCGGGAAGATGGTGGTGGAAGAAATGGAAGGTGCAATGGAGTTGAACGTTCCCCTCGCTGTGGATTCGGGAGTAGGAGAGAGTTGGTACGCCTGCAAGACCTAACCAGCCATGTAAGGGCCCAAGCCTCACACCGATTATGTAGCCACAGACTCTTCACTCCCTGGCAAAGGGAGTGACTTCAGTGGACCCAGGCCATGGAGGAGACGCATGAGCCGATCGGTGAACAAGATTATCCTGGTGGGGAATGTGGGGCAGGATCCTGATATTCAGGAGACCGGAAACGGGACCAAGGTGGCCCACTTTTCTCTCGCGACCAACCGCCGTACCACGGGGACTGGGGATGAGTCCGAGGAGCGGGCGGATTGGCACCGACTCACCCTCTGGAACCGGCTGGCCCAGTTCGCACAAGACTACGTGTCCAAAGGCGACCGGGTTTACGTGGAGGGACGGTTGGAGTACGACTCCTTCGAAAGGGATGGAGTCACGATTCCCACAGCCGACGTGAATGTCCGGGAGTTGGTGCTTCTGAGTCCGAGACCTGCCGCGGAGGCGGCGGACTAGAGATGGGGACTGGAGTGGGGGGGGACGAGTGCTGGGAGGATGGCTTTTATAACAAGGGCCAGAAGTCGTGTCTTACCCAGAAAACCAACCCCCACTCCCCCCCATCCCTGAGCCCCTTGGCCAGGTCCAGACGGATGACATCCCACCCGAGGCCCAGACCAATCCCGGCCGACATCAGGTAGGACCATTTCTTTTCGGGAGGGGAAAGCCCGAAGTCAATCTCCCTCTCCCCCAGTGCTCCTCCGGCGGCCCCGATGGCTCTCAGCCTCAGGAAGGGGTGAAGAACGTCGACGGAGGCCTCGGACCGAAGCAACCAGTATTGGTCCCCGACCCGAGACCGGAAGGGGTAGCCGGGTACCGTCTGGCGACCTCCGAGGAAAAAATGAGCTTGGAGGGGTGGGTCACCCAGGAGGGCGCCTCCTTGAAGGTCGGCCTGAACTTCAGCACCCCGAGTTAGCCAACGCCGTCGGTAGCTGAGGCTCCCTGAGAGGGAGCCGAAGCCCTGGTCCTTGAACTGACCCAGCAGGCCCTCGGTGGTGATTTGGAGATTCGGCCAGGGCGTCCGGAATGAACCTGCTACGCCTAGAGATGTCCATACTCCCTCATCCACGGGAAGGACCGGTCTAAAGTCGGTGTCCTCCAAATCGGATGAGACCACGTCTTTGGCCGATCGGTGAGTCTCCCACCGGGCCCTTAGCCGCAGCTCTCCCTGATTCCAGGGCGAAAGGGTGTGGGTGGCCTGAGCCCCTGTGGAAAAGAAGAGGTCGGTAAAATCGTCGTTCAGGGTGACCGCTGCCAGTGTGTTCAGGACGCCGCTGATGGCCGGTATGGGCCCGAGGTCATGAGGCCGGTTGACGAAGGCCTCGATCCGTGAGGTGAGGTACCGCTCCCCACCCGTGATCCTCCCCTCCAACGAGGGGCGTTCCCGGCCGAGGGAGAACCCACCGTAAAGAGATAGGCCCAGTTGGGGGAGTGGGGTGTGAGAGACCCCTGCTCCAACGAAGAGGCCTTCGGCCCGATTGAATCGAAGGGCCGATGAGACGGTGGGTGGAGGGAGGAAAAGACGGGAGCGGCCCAGACCACTCAGATACTGGTTCTTAGCGATAGTGAGAGCCAGAGACCTGATTTCATCCATCTCTGGAGGGGGGCGAAATCCTTGGAGGCCCTCCTCGTCAAGCTGGGCGTAGAGGCTGTCCTCGAAAGGGTAGGCCCTCCGAGCGGCCTCCGGGAGGGCGGTAATGGTTCTGCCCGGGAGGAGATTGGGAGGGAGGGGGGGGTTGATCTGATAATTCCCAACCTCGAAGGACCCACGGATCACGCTTCCGGCTGGGAAATCCAGGTAGGGGATCTCCCGGCGGATTTCCAGCTGTTGCCGAAAGGGGAGCCAATGTTTCCCCAGCCAGAGGCCGTTCTCGAGGGAGATCCTGATGTGATCCAGGTATGAGTCGACGTACGAAGCCGGGGTGAAGGTGAAGCTCATTCGAACGATGGCCTTGGTGGCCCGGTCGAGAAACACGCTGCCGACATAACCTGGGATCTCAAAATTCTTCGGCCGCACCTGAAGTTCGTAGACTCGAACCGTGTCCGATGTGGCAGGGAGGTTCAGCGTGACGGAATCGGAAAGGAGGAAGTCGTAGACAGTTTCTGAACCGGGGGCCGCTGGGTGTAAGACCGCTTCCACCTCGTCGCCATCCCCGATCCGGATCAGGTCCCCAAACTCGTCCTGAACCACGACCAGGTGATCCAGGTGGTACTGGATACTCGTGGGAAGGCTCTTTTCATCCCGAAGCCCCACGATGCGTTGTCTGATCTGGTCAGGCTCTCGCCAAAAGACTTCCAGGGCTATCTGGTCGGTCTTCACCAGGATCCGTTCGCCGGTGTCCTCGCGGTCCAGGTAGAAATAGACGTACCCCTGGGCTGTGGAGGTGTAGGACCGGAAGGTCGGGTCCTGGACCGTGCTCAGCCGAACTTGCCTGGCCTCCCTGATCATCTGAACAGCCCGGGGGCTGTTCCATTCCGGGTCTTGGCTGGAGAGGGGTGTCCAAAGGGAGGACACTCCCAGGAGAACGAGCGCCAGGAGAGAGGAAGAAACTGAAAGCAGGAAGGCCCCGCCTTCTGGGAAGACGGGGCCCTGCCATCGGCCGAGAGGAGTGTCCACCGAACCGTTAGTTGGCGTTCCAGAATCCGGAAAGGGAGTCACCGTGAGGGCTTTCTCTGAGCTTCTCAAAGGCCCGGTTCCGGATCTGTCGGATCCGCTCCCGGGTGACACCGAGGAGAGAGCCGATTTCCTCGAGGGTTCGCTCTTCTCCGTCGTCCAGCCCGTAATAGAGATAGAGGATCTTTCGCTCACGCTCCGTGAGGTACTCCTCGAACATGTTCTCGAGGTAGTCTCGGCGAGCTATGGCCTCCACGTCCTCCTCGATATCGCTGGCCTCGGCTCCGGAGAACCTCTCACCAAAGGAGGCGCTATCTCGGTCACTCCGGTCGATTGGCGCATCCAGACTCAACTCGCTCGCAGCGACCCTCCGCAGGGCCCGAATGGTCTCAACCGGTTCCAACATCTCCTGGGCCAACTCCTGGTCGGTAGGAGTCCTCCCGAGTTGCTGGGTGAGGGCCGTATTGGTACGGGCAAGCTTCGCGAGATTTGAGTTCTGGTTCAGCGGGATGCGAACCGAACGGGTTTGCTCAGCGAGAGCTTGGAGCACAGTCTGTCGGATCCACCAAACAGCGTAGGAGATAAACTTCACGCCTTTGTCAGGATCGAATTTCTTCACGGCCTTCAGAAGTCCTTCATTTCCTATGCATACGAGTTCGGCCAGGCCCAACCCACGTCCCTGGTACTTCTTCACATAGGAGATGACAAACCTGAGGTTGGCCGTGACAAGGCGTTCGGCGGCTTCCTTGTCGCCAACCCGGGCTCGGCGGGCTAGCGCCCGCTCTTCTTCGGGATTCCGAATGAGGGGATACTTCTCAACGTCTTGCAGATACTGGTCGAAACTGTCCAGGCCCCGGGAAGTTGAAAACATCCGCTTTTCTGTACCTCGCGCTAGGGAGAATGACGGGAAAAAACGGTTAACCGGCTAAAGGATCGAATTAGCCAACATCTTCACCTCGGGATCGGCCTCAGGACCCCCCTTAAAAGAATAGCGGAAAAGTCCGTGAAAATTAAAAGTGTCGGTTCTGTAAGTCAAAGGTTTTATGACTCTTATGAGGTTCTGGGCCAATAAGCCCCACCTGCAAGAAGAGTGCCGATGGGTCCCGTCCAAGAGGTCGGATTCGGAGGGTTTTGTAGAGGGTTACTGGATTCCGGTGGGGAGTTCCGCCCCCTTTGCATCACGGATAGGGACACAAGACCCCAGATCCCATTGAGCGGGAGGGTGGAGCCGATCCGGCAGGCAGGGCCGGGGGAAGCAAGATTTGTGGTTGGAGCGTGGTACTGATCACCAGGGCAAGGCCACGAATGTCGGCCTGACCCCACTTCGGAGGCTCCGGAGGAGTTGGCGGTCCCTGAGCCCCGGAAGGAGTCCCAAGAGCTCCCGGAGGTTAACCCGAAGAATCATGTCCTTCAGTTGGGCCTTCCTTCCCAAGGGCAGGGCGACGTCGATGCGGAGCACATTAGTAGTTCCTGGAGGAAGGCCGATGCGCAGTCCTGCTCCGATGGTGCCCACCCAGCCCGAATCCATCCCAAAGGGAGCCTCACCGGCCTGCATATGGCCGGCGTCGAGGAAGAAAGCCAGGCCCATATCAAAAAGGCCCGGGGAAGGCGAAGGAAGGTAAATCCTGTCTTCAATTGTAATCAGGACCCGTTGGGCTCCCGGATACGTTTCTCCCCGATACCCTCGAAGGGCAGTCCGTCCGCCAAGCGTGAGCTGAAAGGGAGTTTCCACCGACCATCCCCCGGCAGTGGAAAGGCGAAGGAGGAGGGTATGGAACCGCTCGCCCTTGGGTTGCCAGTACAGGAGCACGGCGGCCTCGGCGAAGATATCCTTCCATTCACCGCCCTCACTTCCCACACGCCGGCCTTCGACTGCAGCCAGAGCGTTCATGACCCAGCCGTCCCAAACCCCGCCAGCGAACACCGAGGCTTGGGTGTGAAGGTCGCCGGAGGAAATGCTCCCTCCCTCCTGAAGTGCTCTCCATGCCTTACCCAGGCCCAGGAATACTTCTGTTCCCACGCCCACATCCTGGATCCCTCTCAATGCGTCCAGGCCCCTCCGCTGGACGAATCGAATGTTCCGTTTGCCCAGGTAGAGGTTGATCCGATTCGCCCTGCGGCTCAGGACCTGTTCCTGGACTTCTGTTATTCCTGCAGAGTCTGCCATGACCGGGTTGGAGAAGTCTTTGTCCGCCACGTATTCCAGATCGGTGGGGAAACCCCGAAACTCTGCGGACTCCCGGGAGATTCCCAGGCCAAGGAGGGTGAGGTTCCCGGGACGCCCCAGACGCACGCCCGCTGCCACATCCGACCGCTGGTCCAGGAAGGGAAGGAGGAGGTGGGTGTAATCTGGGTTTTCCCCAGTTGAATAGGAGAAGACGGTCTCCCGCCAGAGGAAGCTTTGACGGGCCCCCACTCTTCCGATCTCTCCGACGAATGGGTAGGTGAGGGATTCTTCATAAAAATTCCCCGTTCGAGTGCTTCCCAGACTCACCCTGGCGTCCCACCGGGTCTTCAAAAACCGAGGAGTCTCTAATTCCAAACCGAGGTCTTGAATCTCCTTGTCCTTCCTGAGAAAACCCTTCGCAAGAATCCCCATGCCCAGAAAGTTCTCTTCCGTGATCTCGAGGCCTTCAATCTTCACACCTTGATCGATACGAACGCCCAGGTCCACCTTGGTGGTCCATTCGTCCTGGGTGTAGACATTGATGTGCTGGGTTCCATCGGGCTGGGGAATCGCAAACACGTCGGCGTCC
>JBDHMC010000018.1:0-13923 GCA_039656355.1 Gemmatimonadota bacterium
TAGCGATGGGTCCTGGTCTTCTTCCACCCCACAGCCCATCTGACACCACGCCCCAAAGGGAGTCAAGCCCTCCTGGCCTAGTGCAGGCCACCGGTGAGGGTGTAGATTGCCTTTCTCTCTGTAACATCTGGGCATGCTGGAGGCTGAATGGCCATCTTCCGGACTTTGTACTACGGCGATGTCACGATCGGGGTAGGGGGGCGGATCACAATCCCACAAGAGATTCGGGACGATCTCCGGATTGAAGAGGGGGACGTGCTCACCGTCAGGGTTGAAGAAGCGCCCAATAATACCCGCCAAATGGTTGTCTGGCGGGCCGACCCGCAACCGGAAGGGTAGACCTCCCAAGGAGGAAGTGGGGGCATCGTGCCGGCGATTATCAGAGTGGTCGAGGGCGATATCTCAACCTTCGAGGGGGACGCCGTCGTCAACGCGGCGAACAACCACCTCCGGATGGGGTCGGGTGTGGCTGGAGCCCTCGCAAGCCGGGGAGGCGGGGTCATACAGGAGGAGTGCGACGAGATCCTCCGGCGGGATGGCCCCCTGGAAGTCGGAGGCGCCGCCATTACCGGTGCGGGCAAGCTCTGGGCTCGTTATGTCATCCACGCCGCAGCCATGGGAGACCTGCCTGTATCTCCCGAGTCTATCCGGAATGCTACTCGTAGCGCACTCGAGGTGGCAGAGGAAAACGGCGTCCTCTCCTTGGCCTTCCCAATCCTTGGGACCGGCATCGGCGGGTTTCCCTTCACGGAAGCCGCCCGCATCATGGTGGAGGAAATAAAAGCCTTCGTCAGCACCGGGCCCCGCCTGGAGACAGTGGTTTTTTTCGGGTACACTCCGGACCAAACGGCTACCCTTCGTCGACACCTGGGCTGAAGAAACCCACACCCTCCACGTCCGTCCATCTAATCAAGTCCTGAAGGGGTCCGGATCCGTCGTGATGCCACCAGGTCCTGGGCCATGGTACTCCCTCAAAGGATGAGATCCGGCTGACCCCAAGGCGGGCCAGACTCTCCAGGACATCGGCCGTTCGGTCCTCCAACCCCGCGACACCCACCGTCTGAAGGTGGGGAGCCCACACCCTCAGTGCTGATAGCGCGTCCTCCACCGTGTCGACGGGAAGAACCCTCACGGTACGATTCAAACAGGACGGCTCGACGGTCCCTCCCGGAAGGAAGAGGACTGTCCAGGGCGCTCCCTCTCCACCATGATGGACGACACCGTTCCCCAATCCCTCTTCCATTTCTGCGACCCCCCGGAGTTGCTGGATAGCTACTCCCTCCTCCAGGGAGAACTCACCCGACGGAAGGACCCTCTCCAACTCCTGGAGCGCTCCAGCCAGAAGGCCCGCCCAGTCCTCCGGCTCCACCTCTCCCCCCCTTTCCACAAAAAAGACATGGGGGGATACGCATCCCCTCTGGTCGAAGAGGGCCACGGATCGGGCAGCATCCCGAGCCACATGACGAGCTTTCTTACGGACCGCTGCACCAACTGCGTCCGAGGATGTGGAGCCGACCCCTCCTCCCAAGGCACCCCGTCCGACCAATCCAAAACCCATGCGGTGTCGGTAAGCACGGAGGGGTGTTTGGGGGGGGAGGCGTTCGCGGATCCACCGGACTGTGTCGTCGCTCCCGTAGGCCACAACCAGGTCCGCCTCCTTCAAAACCGTCTCG
The DNA here is from genome assembly GCA_039656355.1 of Gemmatimonadota bacterium. GTDB lineage: Bacteria > Gemmatimonadota > Gemmatimonadetes > Longimicrobiales > Gaopeijiaceae > JABDNZ01. Next base: position 1,674 of record JBDHMC010000018.1, read on the forward strand.
GTCCGCCCGCTTTCTTCCGGGGGCCAGTACAGAACGGCCACGGCCCGGGCCAACTCCGGGTCCTCCTCCTCGAGGCCCTGGGCGAATACCAGTGGAAGGGGAAGGTCCCCCAGGCCCGGTTTCAAGAGAACGGAGGACTTTACCAAAAGGCCCCTTATGAGAGAAGTCGTGGCCACGCCTGGAACCGTCCCGGCCCCCAGATGGAAGGTAAGAGGGAACCCAAGGGCACGGGTTTGATCTCCCGTTGGTCCCGGACGGAAACGGTCCAACACCGTCGGATCCGAGAACTCGGACCGGATCAGATCCCAAAGGCCCTCCCTCATCCAACTCCGGGCCATTCCATCCAGGACCGCTTCGGCCATGGGTGAGGAAAACCCTGAGTAATGGCCCAGCCTCTCCAGAGCGGTGACCCTGAGCCCATCCCTGGGGTCCAAGAGTCGCCCGGCAACCCGGTCCACAACGTCCACCACTCGACTCACCGGGAGGGAGGCAAGCGTCGTCTCCCTTTCCCGGCGAAGGACATCTAAAAGGTCCCGGAGCCGGGACTCCGAAAGGGTCGGATATTGGAGGGTGGGGACACCGGGCCCCTCCAGGACAGCGACTTCCCCCTCCAGGAGGGAGAAGCTGGAAGGAAGATGCCACGCCCGGAGAGGAGTCATGATTCCACCCCCTGAGAGGCCAAAAAGTCTTCCATGGCCAGGGAACATCCCCGCGGCTCGCTCCCGGGGACCCTACCCAGAATTTGGAACCCACCCGGGACTTCCCGCCCCAGGTCCTCGGTGATGACCGCAGCCACAGATCCCAGGTTCCCCAGGTCCAGGTGAGCCAGAACACCCACTTCACCCGAAGTGAGAGTTTCCAGGGTCAGGGGGTCCACCACCCGAGACCGAACCCAGGGAGGCCCACGGTGATACCGTTCGGTGAGGGCCATCGGGGAAAGGTCTCTTCCGGAGCTTTTTGCACGCTGGACCTCAGCCAAAACCGGTTCGTAGAACTGGGAGAGGAGTTCCGTCATCCCATATTCGTTGACGATACGACTTTCGGGTACACCAAAGGCGCCCTCAATGGCTCCGTAGAAATCCGCCCGGGGCAACTCCTTGCTCCGACCTTTGTATCCCCCTGTCTCCATCACGCGGGAACCTTCAGGAAGACAGGTCAGCCACCCATTTTCTTCGGCCATCTCCATCCATCTCACAAAGGCAAAGGCTGTCCCCACCACCAAGACAGGGTCCGCACCCCGCTCCGCTGCCCCGAGGGAGCTCCGGAATCCCTTCCCATCGATCTCGCCGTCTGAGCCCACGAAGAACCCTGATCCTCCTCCCCCAAAGACTCTGACCACCTCCCCCATCATGAAGCTCAATGAGGAGTCGGGAACGGCATCGGGGGAGGGAAGGAGACATAGGACCCTCGTCTTTTCACCTTCCTCTGGCAAAAGATTGGCTTTGAAGTTGGGGAGAAGGCTCTCACGATAGAGCGCGAGGTCCACCACATGGTGCTCCCCTCTTCCTTTCAGGCCCCGAGTCGTGCCACTCGTACGAAAAACCTGCGCCACATCCTTCAGGTCCCCGGACACAAGCGCCGTCGTTTTGAAAGCCCGGGTGGGCAAGAGGGGAACCTCTTCCCATCGAGCCACCTGCTCGGGACTCACCCCCCGACGGGCCACGAAACCACCATACGCTCGGTTGGATCGGCACTGAAACCTGAAGATCCGGACGGCCAAATCATTGAAGGCCTGCTCGGGGAGCGGCTCGCCCACACCTCGACGGAGGATTCCTTTGACCTCCTCCGCAAGACCCTGAAAGCTCACGACCCTACCCCACGTACCGGTCGCCCAGCCAGCTCTCCCGTCATGACCCCCTCCCGAACCGTCACCACCCCGTTCACTACCACCATGTTGATGCCGGTTGGGTACTGGTGGGGGTCCGTGAAAGTGGCCTCGTCCCGAACGGCAGACGGATCGAACGCCACCAGATCGGCGTAGGCACCGGGCCGAATCACACCCCTGTCGTTGAGCTGAATCTTCCTGGCCGGCATACCGGTCATCTTGTGGATGGCCACTTCCAGCGGCATCACCTTCTTTTCCCTGACGTAGTGGCCAAGAACCCGGGGGAAAGTCCCATAGGATCGTGGGTGGGGAGAGCCCAGCCCTGACGGAGCGTAGACCGTGCCATCGGAGCAGATCATCCCCAAGGGGTGAGAGAGCATCCGGGCCGTGTTCTCCTCCGACATGCCGAAACCGATCATCCCCACGCTCCCCCGCTCCTCGAGCATCAACCTCAGCGTAAGTTCGAAGGGATCTTCCCCTCGTTCCAGGGCCGCCTCACCTAAGCGGCGCCCGCGAATCCACGCATTCTCTGAAGTGCGGGTACTCGTGATTTGAACCGAATCCCAAGATCCCAACTGAGCGATCTTGCCACGGCAGTAGGCCTCCAGGGCCGGACGCTCTTGGGAATCTCGTAGACGGGCCAGAAAGGCATCCGTCCCCCCTGACTTGGCCCAGTTGGGAAAGAGGTTGGATAGGCCGGTCGAATAAGCCACGTAAGGATAGCGGTCAAAGTGGACGTCCACTCCAGCCTCCCGAGCCTCCTCCAGTACCTCCAAAAGGACAGGCCCCTTCCACCAGTTCCTCTCGCCTTGTGCTTTCAGGTGAGAGATCTGGACCGGAACCCCCGCCACTCTCCCCACATGGAGTGCTTCCTCCACCGCCGCCAATACACCGTCGTCCTCGTTCCTCATGTGGGAGGCATAGGGGTAGCCGGTCCCCCGGAGAGCTTTTGCGATCTCAACCAGCTCTTCCTTGGAGGCGAACCCCGACGGAGTGTATTCCAAGCCAGAGGAAAAACCCACCGCCCCCTGGGCCATAGCCCGTGCCACCAACTCCCTCATTTGGGCCAACTCCCCAGACGTAGCCGGCCGATTCTCGCTTCCCACCACCAGGCCCCTGATGGTCCCATGCCCGACCATGCTGGCAGCATTCACGGAAGGTGGGACCATCTCCAGGGCCCGAAAGAACCCTCCCAATTCCCGGAGGTCCGTCTCGATCCCATACATCTCCAAGTAGCGATCTCGAGCCGCTCGGGCGGCAACATCGCTGGAGGGCCCCGGGGAAGAACCGCACTGCCCTCCCACTTCCAAGGTGATTCCTTGAAGGACCCGGTTCTCGGCCCGGGGGATGTTCAGAAGGGGGAGGTCGGCATGGGTGTGAATGTCGATGAACCCCGGCGCCAAGGCCTGTCCCGCCAAGTCGATCTCGAGAACACCTTTATCCGGAATGCGACCAACCGCTTGAATCCGGTCCCCAACCACGGCCACATCGGCTTCCAAACCTGGAGCCCCGGTCCCGTCGAAGACGGTCGCACGTCGAAGCACCAGATCAGGAGCCCGCCACCGGGAGAGGCTCCAGATTCCCGGGAGAGAGGATAGAGCAAGGGCCGCTCCGGCCTGGAGGAATCCCCGGCGGTCCATGGATTTCATATCTCTACCCCTCCCCTCGTTTCTCTCACAAATGTTCGGTCCAACCCCCGTCCGGCCAAACAACGATCACCCCGAAGACCGCCTTACGCGACCCGGCTCCAGGCCCCCCGTTTCGAGGATCTTCGCCTCGAGCCGGCTCCCCTCCTCTTCGAGGAAGTCCAGCATGGTGCTCAACTTCTGCCGAACTGCCTCATACTCCTCCACGGGAAAGTCCCCTCCCTCGGCATGCCGAATAGCCCCTTCGACAGAGTCCAGTTCCCGGAGGCCTTTCTCTATTGCCCTGCGAAGTCGACTCAAGGATCTCCGAGCTTCTTTCTCTGCAGATTCCATGGATATCGCACTCCGACTCAAGGAAGGGGAGGAAGAAACAAAATGCTCCGCGGTGGGAAAGGCGGCAATGAGACCGCCATCCGACCATCGGTGTCACAACCAAAGGTGACGTTGAGACCGGGGAAGGAACGAATTCACCCACCACTCTTGCGCCAATCGTCCCTTTGGCGGAACCCTGAGGAGGTCCGGGGGAATACCCCGGACCGGAACTAAAACCGGGCATGAAGCCTCGACCTAGAGACGATCCATGGATCCGATTGACATCGCCATCGTAGGAGCCGGACCCTGCGGGATCGCCGCGGGTGCGGCAGCCCAACAGGAGAACCTGAAGGCTGTCCTCTTCGACAAAGGGTGTGTCGCCGCCTCCCTCGTGAACTACCCCTACTACATGCGGTTCTTCTCCACATCAGACCGCCTGGAGGTAGGAGGGGTGCCATGGGCCATCCCGGAAAAAAACCCCAGCCGGCAAGAAGCTCTGGTCTACTATAGACGAGTGGCGGAGCACTTCCATCTGGACGTCCGACAGTATGAAACGGTGGAGTCCATCTCGGGTGTGGACGGGGCGTTCATCCTCAAGACCCGGAAGATGTCTGGCCAGGAGAAAGAGTATGGGGCCAAAAGGATCGTCATGGCCTCAGGAGGGTTCCACGCCCCCAACATGTTGGGGGTCCCGGGAGAGGACCTCCCCAAAGTCCTCCACTACTACAGAGAGCCCCACCCCTTTTTCGACCAGGACGTCCTGGTTGTTGGCGGAAGCAACTCGGCGGTCGAAGCGTCTCTGGAACTCTTCCGAGGGGGTGCCCGGGTCACTTTGGTTCACTTCCTCGACCAGCTGGACAAGGGAGTGAAACCCTGGGTGGTCCCCGATATCACCAATCGTCTCGAACAGGGAGACATCGGAGTCTACTGGCAGCACCGGGTGGTGGAGATCAGTCCTGAGAGCGTCAGCCTGCGGGACGAGGAGTCGGGGGAACTGACAGACGTGAAGAACGACTGGGTGGTGGCGCTCACCGGTTGGCGCCCCAATCCCATCCTGCTCAGAGAAATGGGAGTGCAGATCGACGAAGCAACGGGAATCCCAAGCCATGATCCCCACACCATGGAGTCCAATGTGCCTGGGGTATTCATCGCGGGAGTGTTGGCGGCAGGTAACAACGCCAACAAGATTTTCATCGAGAACGGTAGGGTCCATGGTGGCCAGATTGTTCAGGCCATCCTGAAGGGTGATTGAGGGTCTTTCCAAAAGGCGGTTGAGAACTTCTCAATCCAGGATCCAACCCTCGTCGGTCAGGGCACGGGCCTGGGCTCGAGAACCCTCCAGGCTACCCACCCGCACCTCCTCTTCCAGCTCCACACCCCGTTGCAGATAGCCTAGGGCGACAGTCTGGCCGAACGCCGGGGATTTCACGGCTGATGTGATCCAACCGACACTTTTCTCACGGCCCGGCTGGAATAACTCCTGCCCGGAAGGGGGGCAGGGAACCTCCCCCAGGAGGAATCCCCGCAACTCCTTATTCACGTGACCCCGATCCCGAATCCGGATGATGACTTCCTGGCCGGTATAACATCCCTTTTCGTGGTCGATGGCCCTGCGTTGAATCCCTGCCTCTGTCGGAATGGTGTTCTGGTCCATGTCCCTGCCGAAGGCCGGACGCCCTTTCTCCACCCGAAGGATCTCCAGAGTGGCTTCGGTGAGCGGGATGGCTCCTCCAGCATCCAACCGCACCCTCAACTCCTCAGCCACCGCCAAGGGGAGAAGAACATCCCATCCTACTGCATGGGACTCACCACTTCGGGTCACCCGGAACGCCTGGCCCTCCGGAGCGGGGAAGAGCAGCTCCTCCCCCTCGACCAGTCTCACCATTCCAGCCACCGATTCGGCCAAACCCATCCGAGAGGCCACGTTCTTCAGGAGGGCTGGGGCCTCTGGCCCGAGGAGCGTCATCAGCGTGAGGTCCGTGGACCGATCCGCTACCTCGGCAAGCCGAGGGGGCAGAAATTTCTTGAAATGTGCGAGGGCCCCTTCAGCCCCCACCCAAGGCAAATCCAGGAGGAAGCCCTCCAACGGGTCCCTGAAGACCCGAAGGTCGGTGATCATTTTTCCCTTGGCGGTCAACAGAGCTGAGTACGCCACCGACCCCGGAACCGTGCCCCCCTCTTCATCACCGAAGGGCTGGGGGAGACTGTTGGTAAGAAGCCCGTTCAGCATCTCCCCAGGGGCCTTTCCCGTAACCCCCAAAAACCGGCGATCCCGGCGAATGCCTACCGCCGCTCCCCAAAGGGAGGCGTCGTAATCCGGGCCGGGCGTAATGGGATCCGTCATAGTCTATTCAGCCCGTCCGGAACCATTCTTGAGATTCTCCACCATCCCCAGGATTCGCTGGGAATCGGCGGCCTCGGGCGCCACGTTCAGATAGGCCTCCAGTTGCTCCAGGGCTTCTCTCTTCCTACCCATTCTGGCCAGGATCACACCCCTATCCCGAATCTCGCCGGCCGCAATGGGCCGGATCAGGAGAATCCGCTCCACGGCAGCAAGGGCTCTGTCGTGATCCCGCACATTCAGGTACACACTCTTCAGGTTCATGAGAAGGCGAACCAACATTTCCCTTTTGGTGGCGGCTTTCAGGAACGACTCACTTACTTGGATGATTCCCCCATAAACCCGGTCCAACAACTCCTGGGCTTCATCTTCAAACCGAACCGCTCCGGCATCATAGGGATCGATGAGAAGATCGATGGCATCCCCTTTGAAACGAACCAGGAAATGGCCTGGGAAGCTTACTCCCTCCAGTGGCAAGCCCAACCGCCAACCAACTTCCAGAACGACGATTCCCAGGGTAAGGGGAATCCCCAATCCCCGATCCAAAACATCGTTCAGGAAAGAGTTTCGGGGATCGTAATAGGCCTCCCGATTTCCTCGGAACCCGTGCCGGTCATAGAGGGAGCTCAAGAGCTCCTGGAGAACCAGAAGGTGGGCATTCTCGTCATCCAAACGATCCCGGGTCTCTTCGGCCAAAAGGTCCAGATGTCCCAGATACCGCTCCTCCGGAAGCTGAGGGTATTCTTCCCGGGCCACCATGAGGGCAGCCCGAGCCAGGTTGATCTCTTCGTCTGCTTGGCTGACCTCTGCCAAGAAGCGTTGTCGGAGGGATCGGTCTGGGGGTGTCATTTGCTTTCTGATCCAGAACTCTTCTCTTACCTGAAAAAACCGGGACGCCTACATTGGGCGTTCGGGGACGAATCCGAGTTGACGAGATACCCTCGTAGGCCCCTGGGTTTCCATCCCCCTTATCCCGAGGTCACGTGAAGGACGAAGCGAGAGACCAGAGACCCAAGCTCCGCTTGACGCAATTATCCCACGGATCGGGCTGAGCCTGTAAGCTCGGCATGGCCGAGTTAGCGCAGGTACTGCGTTATGTGGTCCCCACGGAGGACGCCAACGCGCTGGTGGATGCATCCACCGGCGACGACGCCGCCGTCTACCTTCTCGACAAGGATCGCGCCCTGGTGGTGACGACGGATTTCTTCACGCCCATCGTGGATGACCCCTACGATTTCGGTCAGATCGCCGCCGCCAATGCCCTCTCCGACATCTATGCCATGGGGGCAAAACCGCTCTTCGCCCTGAACCTTCTGGGGTTCCCCCGAAAACACCTTGAAGAGGGATCCCTGGGAAAGATCATCAAGGGAGGGGCGGAAAAGTGCCTGGAGGCTGGGATTCCCATCCTGGGAGGGCATTCCATCGATGACGCCGAACCCAAATACGGGCTGGTGGCCATCGGGGAAGTGGACCCGGACCGCATGTGCACCAACGATGCTGCCCGTCCGGGCTACCATCTGGTCCTCACCAAAGCCATCGGCACCGGTATCATCGCCACGGCCATCAAGGCCGGGAAGGCCAGCGCACCCACCATCGAAGCTGCAACCCGCTCCATGGCGACACTGAACCGAGCTGCCGGGGAAGCCATGGTGGAGGTTGGGATCCGGGCAGCCACGGACGTCACGGGATTCGGCCTCCTGGGCCACCTTCGACAAATGCTCAAGGCCTCCGGCGTGTCCGCCCGAATCGATATCCAGGCCGTACCTCTCCTTCCGGGCGCGCTCGAGCTGGCCCAAACAGAGCGGTTCCCCGGTGGCAGTCTACGGAATCTGACGGATGTGAAGGGGGACGTCCTGTTTCCTGAGGAAATGCCGGAGGCAAGACGCTTACTCCTTGCCGATGCGCAGACCTCCGGCGGGCTGCTCATGGCCGTGCCCCCCGAGCTTCTACCCGAGTTCCTGGCCCGCCTGGAGAGTTCGTCGTCCGTGGCGGCAGTGATCGGCGAGACAGAAGAGGGCCCGCCCGGCCAGATTCAGATTTTCTAAGGAGGGTCTGCGCGTCCCGCTTGCGCAGACCCTCCCTAGGTCCGGCCTCGACGAGCCCTAGGCCTGGATCTCCTTCTCTTCCTTCTTTTTCCGACTGGAGGCGCCAGGGGTTTTTCCCTTCCCGCCCGTCGGGGCCCCTTTCCTCTTCTTGATCCCACCCGGCCCCTCGCCCACCAGGGCAATCCGGATCACGGAATCCAGGTCCTCCACGCAGTGGAAGGACAAGTTCTCAGCCACCTCGTCCGGGATATCCTCCAGGTCGGCTTCATTCTCTTTGGGGAGAATGATCTCACTGATCCCGGAGCGAACAGCACCCAGGATTTTTTCTTTCAGGCCGCCTATGGGAAGGACCCGGCCGGAGAGAGTGAGCTCACCGGTCATGGCCACGTCCCTTCGGACTTTTCTTCCGGAGAGCGCGGACACCAACGCCGTAGCCATGGTTATTCCGGCGGAGGGTCCGTCCTTGGGCACGGCCCCGGCCGGCACATGAATGTGGACATCCCGGTCCTCCAACGCCTCCGCCGGGATACCAAGGAGATCATGCTGGGCCTTCGCATAACTCAGCGCCGCCCGTCCTGATTCCTTCATCACGTCCCCTAACTGCCCCGTGAGGACGAGCCCCCCCTTCCCATTCATAACGGAGGCTTCTACGAACATGATGTCCCCACCCATGGGGGTATAGAACATGCCCGTGGCGACACCCACCGTGTCGACAGGAGCCATCTGCTCCGGGTGGACCCTGGGACGACCCAGGAGCTCTCGGACCTTCTCTGCATCCATCTCCACGGTTTCCAATTCACCCGCGGCGATTTTTCGGGCCACCTTCCGGGAGACCTTGCCCAGCTCCCGTTCCAGCTGCCGGACTCCGGATTCACGTGTGTACTTTTGAATCACCGAGAGAATGGCGTCGTTCTTGACGTCCATCTCCTCCTCCCGCAGACCCGCCTGCTTTTCCTGTCTGGGCAGAAGGTACCGCTTAGCGATCTCCAGCTTTTCCCTCTCCGTATATCCCACGAATTCCACCCGCTCCATCCGGTCCAGAAGTGGCGGTGGAATCCGATCCACATAGTTCGCGGTAGCAATAAAAAGGACCTCTGACAGGTCGAAGGGGATCCCCAGGTAGTGATCCGTGAAGGTCGAGTTCTGAGCGGGATCGAGGACCTCAAGGAGGGCCGCACTGGGATCCCCCTGGAAGGAGACACCCAGCTTGTCCACCTCATCCAGAAGGAAGACTGGGTTCTTGGTCTTCGCCTGCCGCATCCCCTGGATGATCCGGCCCGGCATGGCGCCTACATAGGTGCGCCGGTGCCCCCGAATATCGGCCTCGTCCCGGGCACCGCCCAGGGAGATACGGACATACTTCCGTCCCAAAGCTCTGGCGATGGACTGGGCGATGCTGGTCTTCCCCGTCCCCGGTGGGCCTCCGAATAGGAGGATCGGCCCCCGGCCGATACCCTCGTCCAGGTCCTCAGCGACATCCTCCTCAGCGACACCCTCCTCGGTGACATCTTCCTCGTCGGAGGGTTCCTTCGCGATCTTCTTTTTGGCGGCTTTCTTCTCGGCAGCCTCTTTTTTGGCTGCTGCTTCCTTCGCAGCCTCCTCCTTCTCCTCCCCGTCCTCTAACGCCCTCTCGGTCTGGAGTTTCCTTACGGCAAGAACCTCCAGGACCCGGTCCTTGACATCCTCGAGGCCGTAATGATCCTCATCCAGGATCTCGGAGGCCGTTTTCAGATCCAGCTTGTCCTCTGTTCGGTCTCCCCAGGGCAATTCGGTGACCCACTCCAGGAAGGTTCGAATTACCTGGTATTCGGCAGACTGAGGACTCGTGCGCTCGAGGCGTTTCAGCTCCCGCTCCACCTCCGTGCGAGCGTCTTCGGAAAGTTCGAGCTCCGCTACCCGCTCGCGAAGTTCCTCTACGTCGTTCCGCTCGTCTTCGTCCCCAAGCTCCTTTTGGATCTGCTTCAACTGCTCCCGAAGGAGCATTTCGCGCTGCCGTTCCCCCAACTCTTCCTGGACCTTGGCCTGGATATCCTCCTGCGCATCGATTCTGGCCAACTCTCGCTCCACGGCCACCAGAGCCGCCCGCATCCTCTCCTCGTCACCCAGGATTTCCAGGAGTTCCTGTTTGTCCTCCGTGGGCAATTCCAGGTAGAAGGCCACCAGATCTGCGAAGGCCCCCGGGTCGTCCACCCCCTGGATGAGCTGGTTGAGAGCCTCCACGGGAACTCCCCTTCGGGTTCCCAACTCTGCCGCACGCTCCCGGAGCTCCCCATCCATCGCCTGAAAGGCAGGATCGTTGGGCTCGGCGGGCGGTTGCCTCTCCATGGTCATGAGGTTGGCCTGGAACATGGCCTCCCCTTCCTTGAAGTAGGAGAGAGCTTGAGCACGCCCTTCCCCCTGAACAAGGAGTTGCATACCGCCTCGCACCCGATGCGTCTGTATGATCCTCACCACTGTCCCGACGTTGTAGAGTACGTCAGGATGGGGATCGTCCACATTTTCGCGTTGGGCGACAGCGAACAGTCGCCGATCGCCTTCCAGGGCCTCCTGTACTGCCTCGACCGTTCCCGGCCGCCCCGCTGAAATGGGGACCGCAACTCCGGGATAAACCACCGTATCCCGAAGGGGAAGCACCGGGAGGGAGTATCGCTCGCCCATGAGTCCTCGCTTCAAAAAGTCTATGTGATCCGCACCTTAAGACCCGAAGGTCTCTATCCTATCGAAGGGACGGGGTCTTCGCACCTCAGCACGATCCTTGCCAGGCAAAACGAGGGGGAATCGTGCCGAAAGAGCAGGACTCCTGCCAATCTGGCCGAAGGGGGTAAACCCGGACGACCTTTTACCCTCGTTCCCAGTCCCCTAAGTTGCAGGTGAGTTGTCCACCCCCTTTTTTCCTGGAGGAGCCATGACCGATGTTCTGGACGGGGTCACCTGGTTCCGGCATTCATCTATCCGAATCCGCAGAAGTGGTGTTGAGATCCATGTGGATCCATGGGGGGTGACGGAGAAGGGCGAGGCTGACTACATCCTCCTTACCCACCCTCACTACGACAACTTCTCCGAAGAGGACATCGCCAAGGTTCGGGGACCTGACACCGTTGTGGTGGCGCCAACCAGCATGCGAAAGCAGCTGGACGATGTGGACCACCTTCTGAAGCCCGGAGATCTGATTCAGTTGGACCGGATCGACATCTTGGCCGTACCCGCTCACAACCAAGAGGGGAAGTTCCACCTCGCCGACTCGGGGTGGCTAGGATACGTCTTCTCCTTGGATGACATAACCTACTTCCACGCTGGCCACTCCGACCCTCTGGAATCCATGGCCGGAATCCGATGTGACGTGGCCTTTCTACCCTGTTGTTCCGACTATACGATGGGACCCGAAGAGGCAGCGCGAGTGGGTGAGGTGTGCGGCGCCTCGGTCCTGGTTCCCCTCCATTGGGATGCCAACCCCGGTGGTCCGGAAGAGGTAAGAAAAATGGCAGATCTCTTTTCAGGAAAAATCTCACTTCTCGAACGGGTAACATGAAAACCACCTCCGGCTCAAAACGTTTCCGTCTTCTGGTCCCCCTCGTTTTTGTCCTTCTGCAACTTCTCCCCACCATCCTCGAGGCCCAGATGACTTCCTCGCCTCGTCCCACCACCCTGGCAGGCCGATCCACCGTATACGCCCCCAACGGCGTCGCCGCCACCAGCCAACCTCTGGCCACTGCGGCCGCCCTGAAAGTTCTCCAGGACGGGGGAAACGCCTTCGACGCAGCCATCACCGCAGCAGCCGTGCTGAACGTGGTTGAGCCACACATGACGGGAATGGGTGGAGATGTCTTCGCCCTCTTTTGGTCAGCCGAAGAACAGCGGTTGAGAGGCCTGGATGCCAGCGGAAGGGCGGGGTCACTGGCTACCCCGGACACGATCCTGGCGTTGGGCATGGATGACGTTCCGTATCGGGGGGCCGGAGCAGTGACTGTACCGGGGGCCCTCTCCGGGTGGGCTGCCCTCTTGGAGGAGTACGGGACTCTCTCCCTGGCTCAGGCCTTAGCTCCGGCCATCGACATCGCCGAGAACGGCTTTCCCGTGAGCC
>JBDHMC010000019.1:0-13923 GCA_039656355.1 Gemmatimonadota bacterium
ATCCTGGTTTGTCCGGAAACGAAACAGACGCTGACGGTAGCGGATACGGACATTCTGGATCAGGTGAACCAGGCCGTCGCTGCCAGGGGCCTGTTGAATCAGGGTGGAGATCGGGTGAAGGACCGTATCGAGGAAGGGCTGGTTCGGGAAGACGGGAAAGTCCTCTACCCAGTAAAGGACGACATCCCGGTAATGCTCCTGGACGAGGCCATCCGGCTGGATACCCTTCCCTAACGAGGGGCAGGAATTCAAGTTTCTTGGGCCCTTTCGGGTCCAAACTAAGCTCGACTTTTGGGATGTTTGCTCCCGCGGCCAAGGCTGCTGGGACGCGAAGAGTGCCGCGGTCTGAGGCCAGGCCCAGGTCCGCAGGTGCGTAGAACGATGTCGCCTCGGAGGCTGAACCAAGCGAGAGGTATGAAGAACACCAATCTGCTTCGCTGGATGCGAAACGTGGGACTCCTCCTCACACCGGCCGTGCTTTCGGCCTGCGGAGAGGAGTATCTCCAGTCCACCATAAGTCCGGTGACGGACTATGGAGAGGTGAGCCAAAACCTCTATGTCCAGGTCTTTTGGTGGACCATGATCATCCTGGCGGTGGTCTGGGCCCTCATGGCTTTCATCCTCATCCGTTTCAGGGAAAAGCCTGGACAGGAGCGGCCGAAGCCGGTCCATGGCCACATGGGGTTGGAGATCGCATGGACCATCGTCCCCGCCATCATTGTGGTGGCCATCGTCATCCCAACCATCAAAGGAGTCTTTGCGGTCCAGAGGCCTCCGGACGATGATGCCCTGGTGGTGGAGGTTACCGGCAAGCGGTACTGGTGGAACTTCCACTTTCCCGAGCTGGGAGTGACCACCGCCAACGAGCTGCATCTTCCTGTGGGGCGGCCGGTGAGCCTGAGGCTGGAGTCCGGGGACGTGATTCACTCTTTCTGGGTTCCGAAGCTGGGTGGAAAGCGTGACGTGAACCCCGTTGTGATGGTTCCCGAGGGTAGAGAAGCCAAGCGGAATTGGATGCACTTCACCATCAGGGAAGAGGGTGTGTTCTGGGGTCAATGTGCCGAGTTCTGTGGGGAGGCCCACTCTCTCATGGGAATTCGGGTGGTGGCGGAGAGCGAAGAGGATTTTCAGGCGTGGGTATCGGATTGGCAGACTACGGCTCCCACTGCGAATGCCCCTGTGGTGATGGCTGAGGGCGATCCTCCGAGCGCCTCCGGCCCCAGCACCCAAGCGGGAGCACAGGAGGCAGTGGGGGTGCAGGACGATGTGGTAAACGAGGATCCTCTCGTGGCCCGGGGCCGTGAGGTGTTCTTCAGGGAAACCACCTGCGTCCTTTGTCACGCCATTCAGGGTACTGCGGCACCCGGTATTCTCGGACCTAACCTCACGCGCGTCGGCAGCCGATCCACCATCGCTGCCGGGATGCTGGAGAACACACCGGAGAACCTGGCGACCTGGATCAGGGATCCCCGATCTGTGAAGCCCGGGGTCGAAATGCCCGGTGCTGACTACATGGCGAGCTTAGGGGGGGTGACCTTCCCGGCCACCAACCTGAACGACGAGCAGATTCAGGCCTTGGCGGCCTATCTCTCCAGCATGAGGTAGGGAGACGATGCCCATGTCGGTAGCTACGGAAAGCGCCCAGGCCCCCGCCCAAGCACACACCCAGGAAACGGGGATCTGGAGTTGGATGACCACCGTCGATCACAAGCGGATCGGCATCATGTATTTCCTGACCTCCTTTTTCTTCTTTTTTGTGGGAGGTTTCGAAGCGCTGCTCATCCGGATTCAGCTCATGCGTCCGGAGAACGCCTTCATCTCCGCTGAGACGTATAGCCAGATGTTCACCATGCATGGCACCACCATGGTGTTCCTGGTGGCCATGCCAATGGCGGTGGCGTTTTTCAACTACATCGTGCCCCTTCAGATCGGGGCTCGGGACGTGGCCTTCCCCAGGTTGAATGCCCTCTCGTTCTGGATCTTCCTTTTCGGTGGACTCTTCATCAACTCCAGCTTCCTCTTCGGGTCGGCGCCAAACACTAGCTGGGTGGGATACGCTAACCTCACCTCCCTCCAGTTCTCCCCTGGGCGGAACGTGGAATTCTGGATCATCGGCCTCTCTGTGCTTGGACTCAGCTCCATCCTCGGAGGGGTGAACTTCATCACCACAATCATCAATCTCAGGGCCCCGGGCATGAAGCTCATGCGCATGCCCCTGTTCACCTGGATGACGCTGGTTACCAGCTTCCTTTTGGTGACGGCGATCCCGGTGGTTGCAGTGGCTCTGATTCTGTTGGCCTTCGACCGCTTCTTCGGCGCCAATTTTTATGAGGTCACCGCTGGAGGAGACCCCATTCTCTGGCAGCACCTTTTCTGGCTGTTTGGACACCCAGAGGTCTACATCCTCATTCTTCCTTCTTTCGGCATCATCTCGGATGTAATCCCCACGTTTTCCAGGAAGCCGCTCTTTGGGTACCCGGTGGTGGTGTACGCCGGAATCCTCATCGGCTTCATCGGGTGGGGAGTGTGGAGCCACCACATGTTCACAGTTGGGCTTGGGCCCATTGCGGATTCCTTCTTTGTGGCCAGTACCATGATCATCGCAATTCCGACGGGGATTAAGATCTTCAACTGGCTGGCTACCATGTGGGGCGGCGCGCTCCGGTTCCCCACCGCCATGCTTTTTGCCGTGGGTGTGGTGGCGATCTTCACGGTGGGCGGGCTCAGCGGTGTGATGCATGCCTCGGCTCCCGTCGATCTTCAGCAGCATGACTCCTACTTCGTGGTGGCCCACTTCCACTACGTCCTGGTGGGTGGCGCCCTGATGGGGCTCTTCAGCGGCCTCTATTTCTGGTTCCCGAAGGTCACCGGGAAGCTAATGAGCGAGTCGCTGGGGAAGTGGCATTTCTGGACCACCATGATCGGGTTCAACCTGACCTTCTTCCCCATGCACTTCGCTGGGCTTTTTGGAATGCCCCGGCGGACCTGGACCTACCAGGCCGAGCTGAACCTGGAGACATGGAACCAGCTCTCCACCGTGGGCGCCTTCATCTTCGGACTCAGCTCGCTCCTGCTTATCTGGAACCTGGTCCGGAGTCTGAAGAAGGGTGAGGAGGCATCGGCGAATCCCTGGGATGCAGCCACTCTGGAGTGGGCCATTCCCTCCCCTCCCCACCACTACAACTTCCCGGTCCTCCCTGAGGTTCGGAGCCGAGAACCTCTTTGGCACGAGGAAGAGCGGGCCGATGTGGAAGCTGTGACGCTGCCCGAACCGGCGCACGAACCCGAGATGCCCAGCTCCTCCTTCTGGCCCATGGTGGTGGCCTTCGGGGTCACCCTCACCTGGGCCCTGGTGATGGCGGGAATCTGGTGGTTGCCCCTCGTGGGGTTCGCCTTCACAGCCTTCGGGATCTTCCGCTGGGCCTTCCAGCCGGCATTCAGATAAGGACAGGATGACAGATATGGCTCAAGCGGCTGCCATCGCCCAGGACGATCACCACTACACCAGCACCGGTCTACCTAGCTGGAAGGTGGGTTTCTGGACCTTCATCGGGTCCGAGTGCCTCTTCTTCGCTTCCCTGATCTCGACCTACATGGTCTACAAGGGACGGAGTGTCGTGGGGCCCTATCCCGAGGAGATCCTCAACATCCCCCTCACCTCGGTGAGCACCTTCGTCCTCCTCATGAGTTCGTTGGCCATGGTATTGGCCCTTGATGCGGTGCAACGGGGGAGCAAGAAGCTCTCGCTGGTCTGGCTGGGAGGAGTGGTCCTTCTCGGGAGCGCCTTCCTGGGATTCCAGGTTTACGAGTTCAGCCACTTCGTGCACGAAGGCCTCACTATCGGGACCAACGTTTTCGGCTCTTCGTTTTTTGTCCTCACCGGGTTCCACGGTGCACACGTCACCGGGGGTGTGATCTGGATGATCACCCTTTGGGTTTTGGCGGCCCGGGGGAAGTTGAAGCCGGCCGATGCTCTGAAAGTCGAGATCGCAGGCCTCTACTGGCACTTCGTGGATATTGTCTGGATCGTGATCTTCACCCTGGTCTACCTCATTCAATAGGGGAGGAAGCGGAATGAGCACGGAAGTGTTGGATGGACATGGCCAGGGACAAGGGGGACACGCCTCCCGGGGGACCTATTGGGCCATCGGTGGCATTCTCACCCTCATCACGGCCGCCGAGGTGACGATTTTCTACATCCCGGCCATGGCCCCAGTCCTGGTACCGCTTCTCCTGGTCCTGTCAGCCACGAAGTTTTTGCTGGTGGTCATGTTCTTCATGCATCTGAAGTTCGATAGCCCGGTCTTCTCCGGGGTGTTCCTGGCCGGCCTCGTGTTGGCCTCCTTCATGACGGTGGCCCTCATTCTCCTCTACCAGGTTCTGCCGAACTACCAGGTCATGGGGTAGGGTAGGGGGTGTCTTCCGCCATGAGTGGTCTCGAGCCAAATCCTGAGATTCTCCTGGCTTCAGTAAGCTGGGATCGGCTTACTCTCTTGGGCTTCGAGATCCACATATCTGTCCTGATCGGGGTCGTGTACTTGGCCTCCATCTACCTCTTTGCGGTGGGACCGGCCCGGGAGAAGTACGGCTGGTGGCCAGAGGCAGTGTCACCGTTGAGAAAGGCCAGTTATCTGGGAGCGGTGGCCATCCTCTTCTTCTCCTTGAACGGCCCCCTGCACACCCTCTCCGACGAGTATCTCTTCAGCGCCCACATGGTGCAGCACATGCTGCTCATGCTGGTGATGCCTCCCTTCTTGATCATGGGTCTTCCCCCATGGCTGATCAGGAAGGCGATGGAGAAACCCGGGTTGGCCCGAATGGCTCGGATTCTCACCCATCCAATGGTGGCCTTCTTAGCCTACAACGTGACCTTTATTGGGTGGCATATCCCCCAGTTTTACAACTGGGCCCTGGTGAATCACGACCTCCACATTTTCCAACACCTCATGTTCATGTCGGTGGCGGTAATGATGTGGTGGCCGGTGGTGAATCCGGTGCCTGAACTGGAGCGGATTCCCACAGGACCCCTTCTCATGATGTACATCTTCGCCTTCGGGATTCCGTCCACTTTGGTGGCGGCCTTCATCACTCTTTCCGACTCGGTCTTTTACCCCTGGTATGCGGTGGCTCCACGCGTTACTTCCCTTTCGCCACTGGACGATCAGCGTCTGGGGGGACTCATCATGTGGATACCGGGGATGCTCATATTCTGGGTTGGAATCAGCGCCGTGTTTTTCCGTTGGACGAAGGACGAGTACAGCTCATGGGGAAAGGCGGGGAAGGCCGGGATCGTCGCCCTGGCCGTGGGGCTTTTGCTGGGCGCACCGGGTTCCGTCCAGGCCCAGGAAGAGCCCGCACCGCCCCCGGAATGGACAGTCGAGGCGGAGGTGGGTGCGAGCATCTTCTTCGGAGCGACAGACCAGACTACTGTGGCCACAGAGTTAGGCCTGAATCGTGAAAGCCGACTCTTCGAGCTCCAGAATAATTTCGCCTTTCTCTACGGGGAAGCCACCGACGATGAGGGGGAGAGCTCCGTCACCAAACGATCCTGGGAGCTCAAAGGCAATGTGGACTACCAGGGTTTTTCCTGGGTGAATCCTTATGTATTCGGCAGCGCCGCCTCGAGCTTGGAGAAGAGGATCCACCGGAGGTACAAGGGAGGGGCAGGGGCCAAATTATCGGTGTTGGACAGCGAGGCGTCCCAGTTGAATTTCTCCGCAGCGCTCCTGGTGGAGCAGACCGTCAGTTCGGAAGAGGGGAACGGCGCCGAGGAATGGCTGGGCCGCTGGACGGGAGGGGTGAAGTACCGGAGAAGTTTCTCGGAGGAGCGCGCGGTGTTCGAGGCCGGGGTAGACTACAACCCGACCTTCCATCAGTTGGACAACTTCACGTTCGAGGCTGAAAGCAGCGTTGCCTTCCGGCTTTCAGAGATCGTGAGCCTGAAGCTTTCGGTCCGGGATAACTTCGACAACCAGGCCAAGGGCCGGGGGGCCAACTCCAACAATGACGGCCGGGTCCTCTTCAGCGTACTGGCAGCTTTCTAACGACGGCCGGATTCTCTTCAGCCTGCTGGCAGCGTTCCGGAGTGGCGGCGAGGCGAGTACCGCCTCTGCCCCTACCTTTGTAGAGTCCCCCGAACCAGGGTGACTGCCTGACCCGACACGCTGATTCGGTCCCCATCCCCCCGGACTCTTAGGGCTCCTCTTCGGGTCGAGCCCTGTTCGGCCCTCAAAGCGTCTGATCCCAGCTCATCCATCCAGTAGGGCCCCAGAGCCGTGTGGGCCATCCCTGTCACCGGGTCCTCGTCCACTCCTACCCAGGGTCCGAAGAACCGGGACACAAAGTCAAAACCTCTTGTCCCGGGAGCCGTCACGGAAACCCCCAGGGGTGTCTCCCCAAGATCGACCTGGGCGAGCTTGGTCATGTCGGGATCCACGGACAAAGCCTCTTTTTCGGACCCGAGGCGAACGATCCAAAGTCTTTCAGCCCGAAGCGTGGGAGAGGCAGGAGGACAACCCAGGGCTTCCAGAAGGCCATCCGGCGCCTCCGCCGGCTCGGGCGGGTCGGAAGGAAAGTCCATTCGGAGCCAACCCTCCGGTTCCTCGTCCACAGTGAGGATTCCGCTGAGGGTATCGAACCGGAGAGGAGGTGTCTCACCGGTCTCATGGAGAAGGACATGGGAAGTGGCTAGGGTGGCATGGCCGCAGAGGGGGACCTCCACCTTTGGGGTGAACCACTGGAGCTTTCGGGCACCGTCCCCGTCTGGCGGTCCCACGAAAGCCGTTTCCGAGAGGTTCATCTCAGCAGCGATCTTGAGCATCACCTCGGACGAGAGTTCCTCGTCCAGAATACAGACGGCGGCAGGGTTGCCACTGAAAGGCTGGCTTGTGAAGGCATCCACTTGGTAGAATGGAATCGGTGAACGGTGGGACATGTGACCTTCCTCCAGGAAAAGAACGGCTGGCCGGGCCAGCGGCACCCATGACTTTAGAACCTTCTCGAAGGACGTTCAAGGAAGCCCGGAAACATAACAGGGTGAAGGATGTCGATGCGGTGGGCCGGGTGAGGAAGTTGAAGGCCCTGGGGTTTGCCCTGTATGGGGGCGTGCCGTTGGGACTCGCCGCCGGGAGCATGATGGGTCACCCCCTCCTGGGACTCCTCCTCGGGCCGGCGATCATCTGGACTTTTGCCATGGTTGTGGCCGCCATAGCCGGCAGGGGCGCCGGCGTCCTCTACATGCCCTCGGGGTCTTCCACCCCCCGGAGGAGAGAGTTCTCCGCAGCCGAGGCTCAAGCTGTCCGGGGGGAGTATGAGGGCGCCATCCTGGCGTATCAGGCGGTTATACAGGAGGTCCCCGGAGACGGTGAGGCCTACCTGCGCATCGCTCGCATCTACAGGGACGGGACGAAGGAACCCGAGAAGGCCCTTCGTTGGTTCCGCCGGGCCGTCGAAGAGGCCCAACTCCCCACGAACCTGGAAATCCTGACACGGCGCGAAATGGCCGAGTACCTCATCCACAATCTTCAGGAACCCAAGCGGGCGGCACCTGATCTCGCGCGGCTGGTGGAAGCGTATCCCGACACCAGGGATGGCCAGTGGGCTAAGGAAGAGTTGGCCAGAATCAAAGAGGAGATGGCGCGGGAAGACTGACTACATCTGTCGGCGCTTCCGTTTCAGGAAGTCCATCATGATGGATTGGCCCAGGGTCACGGTGGAGGTGAAGTAGGCTTTGCCCTGGGCGATCTCGCTCACCTTCTGGACGAACTGCACCAGGTAGGGATCTCGGGCCAGCATGAAGGTGTTGATGAGGATCCCCGCCTTCCGGCAGGCCGCTACCTGGTGGAAGGTTTCTTTCAGAATGAATGGATCCAGGCCTCCTGAGTTCAGGTAGACCTGGCCATCGGGGCGTGTCACTGCGCTGGGCTTCCCATCGGTGATCATGATGATCTGCTGCATGTCCTTCTTCTGGCCACGGAGAATGCGACGGGCCAGCTCCAATCCCTCAGCGGTGTTGGTGTGAAACGGGCCCACCTGGGCTTTGGCCAGCTGGGACAGAGGGATTTCCTGGGCGCGGTCGCCAAAGGTGACGACCTTCAGGGAATCGCCGGGATATTGGGTACGGATGAGGTGGGAGAGGGCTAAAGCCACCCTCTTGGCCGGTGTGAAGCGGTCCTCCCCGTAGAGGATCATGGAGTGGGAGACATCAAGCATGAGCACCGTGGCGCAGGAGGACCGATATTCGGTCTGGTGGACCATCAGATCTGAATAATCCAGTTCCAGAGGGAACTTCAGGCCCTCCCGCTGGATGGCACTCTTGAGGGTGGCCGGGATGTCCAGGTTCATGGTGTCCCCGAACTCATAAGGCCGACTGGCCGCATCCGCAGCCACGCCTGTGGCCAGGTCCGCGGTGTCGTGGGCTCCCAGCTCGGCCTTCCCCAGGGCTCCCAGGAGGTGCTTCAGGGTCCGGTACCCAAGGAAGTCCATCCCCTTCTGGGTGAGATCGAAGTGAACGGTCTGGGCCGCATCCTTGGCGTCGTCGATAGTGCCCTGGCCCGTGACGTCCTGGGTGGGCCCCGGCATAGCGCTCTCCTTGCCCTCCAGGCTGAGGTACCCCTCTTCCACCAGCTTTTCGATGAGGTCGTCCAGGAGTTGGGCGATCTGAGCCTGAACCTCCGGATCACCCTCCCCTTCCCCTCTCAGTTCCTTCAGCATCTCGGGGGTGAGCTCTCCGCTCTCAATGAGAGCTTTGAGGAGAGCTTCTTTCAGGGAATCCAGGGAATTCTGGTCTTCCATTCCCGAGAACCCCCAGTAGGGATGGAAGTGGGGGCCGCCTGCGAAACCCCCATCCAGGAGGAAGTCGGCCAGATGCTCCATGAGATTCTCAAGGTTCAGGGCATCGAGCCAGCCGCCCTTGAATTTCGAGTAAGTATGGAAGCGCATGCGCCGATGGTACCTTCACACTATGAGGAAGAAGAACCCGACCACTGACCCTGACCCGTTGGAGCGAGGCCCATCTCAGGAGGCCGCGGTTGCGGCCCGGGGTGCGGCCCGGGGTGCGGCCAGGGGCGCGGTCGACCGCGCGGTCCGAAAGGCCTCCTCCGTCCGCGGCCTTCTCCTGTCTGCCTATGATGCCGGGAAACGAAGCTTACCCTGGCGGGGGGTATCCGATCCGTATCGCATCTGGGTTTCGGAAGTCATGCTCCAGCAGACTCGGGTGGAGACTGTAATCCCCTATTACGTGAAGTGGCTGGAACGGTTCCCGGACATCGACGCACTGGCTGAGGCGAGGGAGGACGACGTGCTCAGGGTCTGGCAGGGTCTGGGGTATTACTCCAGAGCCAGGAGGCTGCAGGAGGGGGCGCGTGTGGTTCGGGAGCGTTTTGGGGGTTCCGTTCCCGGTACCAAAGACGACTTGAGGAGCCTTCCTGGGGTGGGTGATTACACTTCGGGAGCCGTAGCTTCCATCGCCTTCGGGGAAGCCGTGCCCGCAGTGGATGGGAACGCGAGAAGGGTCCTCTCCCGGATGTTTGATTTGGCCGACCCCTCACCGGCGACCCTCCGGGAGATCGCGGGAGAGCTGGTGGATCCGGAGAGGCCGGGGGACTTCAACCAAGCCCTCATGGAGTTGGGAGCCCTGACCTGTGTGTCCAGGTCCCCCCGCTGTGAAGCATGCCCCCTGGGGTCGGTGTGCTTGGCCCAGGAGCGGGGAACCGTGGAGGCCCGGCCTCGATCCCGATCGAAGAAGCCGGTGCCCGAGGTGGACGTTGCGGTGGTGGTGGCAGTGACAGTGGCCTGCGATGCCTCCGGGGGAATCCAATTCCTTTTGAGGAAGCGGCCTGACACAGGGCTCCTTGCTGGCATGTGGGAGTTCCCGGGTGTGGATGTAGGGGCAGAGAAAGCCAACGGCGGTTCAGGAGCCCTCAGGTTGGCCATCCGGGAAAGTGCGATGGCTCTCGCGGTAGAGTTGGGGTTCGACCCGGAGCACGTTCCCGCCGACTCTAACCGGGGGCCCGGTGCTCCCGCCCAGGAACCACGAATCTCCGCCGAGGGTGCCCAAATCTTCGAGCTGGAGATGGTCCCCCATGTGTTTTCCCACCTGAAGGCCCGCTACTGGCCCCTGGTGTTCTTGATCGATGCACCGGCCAACCGCCGGCGCAGAATCGACGGCAGCGAATGGATTGCCTCGAGCGACATCGACGGGGTGCCCCTTCCCGTAGCCCAGGGGAGGATAGCCAGGGCGGCTTTGGAGTCGGTGGGGACCCGATGGGGAGTCAAGAGTCCGGGGAGGTCGGGGAGTCCAGGGAGTTCCGGGGGCCCGGGGAGGTCGGGGAGGTCGGCCCCAGAAGAGGCCGACCCCCTGTCACCCTAACCGGCAGGACACCCTATGGCCTGCTGCTGTCCCCTGCCCATCCGGGGGGCCCGTGGTTCAGGAAGGGGCTTCCGGGGCAAGAGTTCATCACGGTTCGCCGTGAGGTACACGAAGGCCGCCACGGTGACGGCGTTGTGTTTCATATCCAGCTCCTGGATTCTCTCGTACACATCCTGGCTGGAGTGATGAGTACGGGTGTTGTACTCCACCGGGTCCTGGATGAACTGGAAACCGGGCAGGCCCACCGCGTCGAAGGATTGATGGTCCGTGCCACCGGTGTTCCCCGGTGCGATGTGTCCCACGCTGAGGCTGTCGCTGTTGAGCACACTCATCCACTGGGAGAAAATCCCACCGACCTCACTGTTACCCTGCAAGTAGATGCCTCTGATTGCACCGGTCCCGTTATCGACATTGTAATAGGCGGAAAAGTTCTCATGGTCCGGCCTCAGTGCCATGGTGCTTCGGTCCCCGAAGTGAGCGGTAACGTACTCCCTGGAGCCGATGAGCCCCTGCTCCTCGCCCGTCCATAGGCCAATGCGCACAGTCCGCCGCATGGGGAGATCCAGAGCCTTCAAGATTCTCATTGCCTCCATCATTACAGCCGAACCGGCTGCGTTGTCCGTGGCTCCCGTTCCGGCTTGCCAGGAGTCGAAGTGGGCTCCGAGCATGACCACCTCGTCGGCCTTGTCCGTGCCCGGGATCTCAGCGACGAGGTTGAAGGAATTCAGCTCGTCGCTGTAGAAGGTGTTTTCGACGTCCAGGTCCATGGTAACAGGAAGTCCCTTCTCGAGGATCCGATAGATCCGGCCGTAGTGTTCTGCCGCCAGACTCACCTGAGGAATGGTCTTCGGAGCGTCCACCGCACGGTTGGCGGACATGCCGCCCACGAACACATTCCCGCCGTCACCCCGGCCCGGGGCCAGTACCGCCGTGGCGCCTTCGTCGACCAAGCACCTGGCGAGATTCACCGGTGGGCTTCCATCTGGGGGAGCTCCCTGTTGGCCACCCTGACCCCGGAATCCCCCACCCCCTTGTCTGCCTCCCACAGGGAAGGGATTTGCCAAACGATCCAGCTCGTCCTGGGTGTAACGATCAGCTGGGGCGTCGAACAGAGCCGGGACCTCCCTGGGTGGCTGACTCAGGACGATTTTTCCCTCCAGCTTTCCGCGGTAGGGAGCGAACTGAAGGGCGGTTCGGATGGTGTTCGGAACGATGACCACCTCGCCGCTGACGGGCCCGGAGGTACCCTCTGACCAGGCTGACGGGTAAGCGATTACAGGGAACGGGACCGGAGATACCACCTGAGCTGAAGTCCTATCGTTAACCCAACCCCGCCCGAACGGCCCCCACCACTCATAGTGAGCATTGGCGAGGCCCCATTTCTCGAATTGGGCCAGGGTCCAATCGCCGGCCTGTTTACTGATGGGGGATCCGGTCAACCGGGGCCCGTACACATCAGTCAGCCAACTCGTGATCTCCATCACCTGGGACCGGTTGAAGCCTTCGTCTTTGATTCTCTCGATGGCAGCGAGGTCGATGGGTTCCTGCTCGCCCTGGTTTTGCGGTGGCCCGAAGCCTTGGGCTGGGAGGGGGGTGGTGAGCAATAGGGCCGCAGCCGTACCGAAAAAGGCTACGCGAGCCCATCGCTGAAAGGATCCCGAGAAGGGAGCCTTCGGCAGAGGGAACACTCTCATGGTGATCTCCGTCGTCGGAAGAAACGCATCGTTTTGTATGAGAAGATAAAGAAGCTTAAATAGTTTCTCGCCGAATGGCTACTGGGAATCACGATTGGCTGTCGGATTGGGAAGGTTCGGCTGCCAGGGGTAAGGGCGCGTACACCCATCGCTTTGTCCCCCTTCCTGAAGGAAGCTAGGGGTGTGAACAAGCAGACCCTCTCCGGCCTCCCACTCCCCCTCAGAGATCTGCTCGAGCGCATGGAGGAGGAGATGGTCCTTCGAGGGTTCACCAGAGATACCCGTCGCGTGTACCTGGCCCACATCAGACGCTTCTACCAGGAGCGAAACGGGCCGACAGCCGGTGATGAGGCAGACCTTGTGGTAGATAGCAACGAGGTGCGCCGGTGGCTTCTTCACCTTATGGGGACGGGGCGGTCCCACAGCTACACCAATCAAGCCCTCAGCGCGATTCGCTTCCTGCACCGGGCCGTGTTGAGGGCTCCTGCCCCCGTTTCGGGAATTCCTAGAGCCAAGCAGAAAAAGGCCCTTCCGAAGGTCTTGTCGGAAGACGAGGTCCGGAGGTTCCTAGCGGCCCTGAAGAATCCAAAACATCGGGCCATTGCCTTCGTCCTCTACTCTGCCGGGCTGAGGGTCAGCGAGGCCGCACGGTTAAAGGTCTCGGATATTGACTCGGACCGGTGCCAAATCCACGTGCCACAGGGCAAGGGGAGGAAGGATCGCTACGTCATGCTCTCCTCGGTTGTCCTGAGCGTCTTGAGAGAATACGCCAGAATCGAGAGACCGAGCGATTGGATCCTTCCGGCGGGTCACCGACGAGATCGCCACCACCGTCAGGTACACCCACATCGCCTGGCTAGACGCGCGAAAGATCATCAGTCCCATAGATAGATTATTTGATGGGGATGAATGAGATGACGTGACACGGTGTCCGCCGGCGTGATAACGAATAGGATTGCTTACGATCTCCGAGCGCGGGTGTTCGCGGAAAGACCGGCACCGATTCAGGAGTCGGAAGCAATGCTTTGTCGTTACCAGACAAATCGGTGAGCGGAAGTACTGCACCTTCTCTGACACCATAGCGCTTGCCGTTATTAACGTGGCGCGTTATTAATCCCCATGCTCAAGAGCTTTCGGGACCGCGACACTGAGCGCCTCTTCCAGCGTCAGCCCGTGAAGAAACTTGGCTCGGATGTCCAGCGAACGGGCCTCCGCAAACTTCGGATGCTCGATGCAGCCACGATTCTCGACGACCTCCGAGTACCTCCTGGGAACCGGCTTGAGAGGTTGAAGGGGGATCGCGACGGCCAGCACAGCATCCGCATCAGCAAGCAGTGGCGGGTGTGTTTCCGCTGGCGATCCGGTGATGCATATGACGTCGAGATCGTCGACTACCATTAGGAGAAGGTGATGGTGCCAAAGAAACTTGCCCCGGTCCATCCCGGCGAGATCCTGCTTGAGGAGTTTCTCCTGCCGATGGAGGTCAGCCAGTACAGGCTGGCCAAGGATATCAGTGTGTCTCCGCGCCGGATCAATGAGATCGTCCATGGTGAGCGTTCGGTCACCGCAGACACCGCGCTGAGACTGTCCCGTTATTTCGGCACCTCTGAGAGGTTCTGGCTCAACCTCCAAACCGGGTACGATCTCGAAGTGGAAAAGGACCGATTGGGCAACCGGCTGGAGTCTGAGGTTCTTCAACGAACAGGCTAAGTCAACGGGATGGTTGGAGGGTCGAGTGCTCCCGAGGATCGATTTGTGGGGTAACGCCCGTATCTGGACTCCTCCCTTGATGCAAGAGGCGTGGGACGGCTGAAGGTCGACTGCAGTCGTATCTTCGGCCCTTTGGTGGGGCTCATGTGC
>JBDHMC010000020.1:0-13536 GCA_039656355.1 Gemmatimonadota bacterium
AAATGGAAAATGCACCGCCCTCCGGGCCCGGCTCCCAACCCAGGTCCTCCATGACCACCTGGAGGGTATCTCCCGAGAGAAGGATACCCCAATCCCCGGGGGGGGCATCATCAGTGGCCCAAGCTCGGGTCATATCCAGCAGATGGCCGTCCACGGTCTGATCCGACAGGATGATGGTTCCCCTATGGACCCGGTACGTTTGGGCTCTCGGTCCCGACCATTCCACTAAAAGCTCCCCCAGGTTCACCTCCAGATTCCGGGCCCCCTCCTGGAAGATTATGGTCTCCAGGGCGTCCCCAAAACCAACGACCAGCCGCACGGGCCCATGGGGAAGGAGCCTCCAGGGCGCCGCATTCGGCTGCCCTTCCCACTGGTCGGAAAGGAAGGGATCCCATGTATCGCTACGAGCCAACCAGCCTTGGACTTCCCGGTCCACCCCGTCGGGTCTTGTCCTGGCGGTGAAGGACCATGGCACCAGCAGGGTGCTATCCCCCTGGGACGTGAGGAACACGATATGCCTTTCGTAGCTCCGGGCCTGGAAGTTTCGACCCGGGGCCAGGGAGTCCTCTTCCTCCATGTCCACTCTGGGTGGTACTTCGTCCGCAGGGCTGCAGGCTCCCACTAGGCCCAGAAGCACTAAGCTTGTCCGGATCAGGGGCATGGTGGGGTCCAAGATTTTCCCGGGGCCCGCACCGATCCTCTTGTCGAGACCTCGAAAAAACTTCCGAATGCGGCGGTCATTCCTACCCAGAGCGGCCCGTGCAACCCGGGAAACGGAAGACATGTCAACGCGGGTCAGGGCGTTTTCGTCGAGAGAGAGCCGAATTTCGACGTCGTCAACGACGCGAGACACCAGGGTCTGGCTCTCGGCACGCAGAATCCCGAGGTCCTCGTCGGCGAAAACCGTGGTCCAACCCCGAAGGCCCCCCGAGGCCAGTTCAACGACGGCGGCCCAAACCTGGGCGAAGGGGATAGCGTAGGTGCGGCCCCGCAGGTTCCGGTTGGCGTGTTCGGGGTGAGTATGGGCCTGGTTTCCCCGAAATGCGGCCCAGAGCTTCCCGAAGCTCAAGAACCTCCCTCCCGGATTCGGTACGTGACGGAAACCGATGCAGTAACCAGGTGATCGCCGGCCTCCAGGGGTGTGCTGGATTCCGCCGCCGCCCGAAGCATCAGTCCGGCCTGAGACCGGGGGTTCGGAGCGTTGGCTCCCCCTCGTACCTCCAGGGCGATTCCGAGTTGAACCCCCATAGCCGACGCGATGGTTTCCGCCTGCTCCCGAGCGCTGGCAACCGCTTCTCGCAGAGCTAGCAGGCGTGCGTCCCGAGTGTCGGACGCCTCGAACTGGAGGTTGGTCACTCGGTTTGCCCCGGCCTCCACTGCCCGATCCAGAACGGCACCAGTGACATCCACGTCAGGCAGTGTTACCCGGATGTTGTTCTGGACCCGGTATCCGGAGATCGTTCGGGCCCCGGTGCCGTCCCTGGCCACCTCGTATTCGGGTCGAAGGTTGTAGCCGAATGTCTCGATGTGCAGGCCAGCGATCCCCATGCCTCGGACCGCTGAGATCACCGCTTCCATCTCCTGGGCGTTTTGTTCGGTAGCCTCTCCCGCCGATTCTCCCTCGGTCTCGACAGTAAAGCTGATCCGGACCAAATCCGCGGGTACCGTGATCTGAGCTTGCCCCGTGACCTGAATCGTGCCAGCTTCCTCCTGTGGGAGGCTAGGGGCTGGGGCCAGGGTGCCCTGTGCGACGGCTGGAGCACAGGAGGCAAGCAGGAAGAGGGAGGCAAAAGAGATGGCGCTGCAATGGCCATCACCTGGGGATTTGCTCATGGTGGTCATGTTGGACTGCTCCTGGAGTGAGACAGGCCCGGAGAAGACACGGACAATATAGTACCTGAAGGCCGAAGCGCCCCTGTTTGCTCCGCCACCTACCTCTTCATATACTCCCCGCGCAGTTCTGGATCTTTATCCCTTCTCCCTCCCACGACCCGAGCATCGACCATGAAGGCAGTGATCCCCCTGGCAGGCAAGGGGACCCGGCTTCGGCCCCATACGTATCTGACCCCCAAACCTCTCCTTCGTGTGGGTGGAAAGCCCGTCATGAGTTATATCCTGGACGACCTCCAGGAGATGGGTATCCATGAGATCGTCTTCGTCATTGGCTATCTCGGGGACGTGGTCAAGGAATACATGGCCAAGGAATACCCGGATATTCGCCCTGAATAAGTGGTTCAGGAGGTACCGGACGGTACTGCGGGCGCCGTGAAGTTGGCTGAACCCTTTGTCGCCGATGAAGTGCTCATTCTCTTCGTGGACACACTCTTCGATGCCGACCTGTCCATGGCAAAGAGCTTGGCACCGGAGTGGTCGGGTGTCATCTGGGCCAAGGAGGTGGAAGACTATCAACGGTTTGGAGTCATCGTGACCGATTCGGATTCGGCCATTACTCGGATCGTGGAAAAGCCTGACGAGCCCATCTCGAAACTGGCCAATATCGGACTCTATTATATCAGGGATCATGAGCTCCTCTTTCAGGGCATCGACGAGGCATTGGGAAACCCTCCAGGGCCGTCCGGAGAGTTCTACCTTACAGATGCCTTTCAGTACATGGTGGACCATGGATCGAGGATTCTCACGGCCCCGGTAGAGGGGTGGTACGATTGCGGGAAGCCCGAGACTCTCCTGAAGACCAACGAACACCTTCTGCGGACGACCAGAGGATGGGTTTCCGACAAGGCGTTGGTGGACTCGACGGTCCTTGGGGATGCGGTCCGGGTGGAAGACGGTGTGGTACTGGAGGGGAGCACTCTTGGATCGAACGTGACCATCGAGGAGGGCGCCCGAGTCGTGAACTCGTCGATTCGGAATTGCATCATCGGGCCCGGGGCCGTCATCGAGAACTCCGTTCTTCACGATTCCCTCATCGGAGGCCAAGCGTCGATACGGAGCTTCAACGGAAAACTGAGCGTAGCCGAACACGCACTGGTTCGCGGATAGTCGCTATCCGAACGAAGAACGGGTGGCCGCTACGCCATTTCCCCAAACAGCAGAACGGCCAGAAGGGCCCGGAGAATCCCCTCCGGGCCCTTTCGGTTCTGGTACCATTCCTCCGCAGTGTGGATTCCTCCTCCGACTCCCCCTGCCCCCAGGGTGATGGCGGGAATCCCCAATGACATGGGGACGTTGGCGTCGGTGGACGAGGAGATGAGGGTCGGTTCCCCGCCCAGGAGTCGAGTGGCTTCCAACGCTGCCCTGACCAGTGGCTCCGAAGGCTCGGTGGAACCCGCAGGGCGTCGACCGATTTCCTGGACCTGGAGGCCTAGCTTTTTCTGACCCAACTCCGAGTCGGTCCTTCCCCCCACTTCCTCCTCGCAAACCCGAACCAGGTCTCCCTCCAGTGCCTCCAGCTGAGGTCCAGCCTCGCCTCGCATGTCCACCTCCACCCACGCCTCCTGGGGGATGGAGTTGATACTTGTTCCCCCACCCCATCGGGCCACGGTCAGGGTGCTTTTCGGGTCGGAGGAGAGGGCCAATGTCTGGGCCTTGGCCACGATACGCCCAAGTATGTGAATGGGGTTTGGACGATCGAAATCGGTCCAGGAATGACCTCCCGGCCCCGTCAGCTTGATACGGAGCCGGGTCGATCCCACTCCCCGGTTGATGATTCGGTCCAGTCCGGCCCCGTCCAGGGAGATGAACCCCCTGGGCTTTGCCTCCCGGTCGGCCTCGGGGAATAGATGGCGGACACCTCGGAGGTCACCTGGTCCTTCCTCCCCTACGGTGGCTACAAAAAGTAGAGGGGCGGAGAGGGGGAGGTTGACCTCCGACAACACCCGGATCAGGGCCAGGAGCGCGGCTAGGCCCCGACCATCGTCGGAGATGCCGGGCGCTCTGACTCGGTCTCCGTCCCAGTGGGGTGTCACATCGGTCCCGGGAGGGAAAACCGTGTCCAGGTGGGCTGAAAGGATGAGCGGATCCCCGGCCGATACCGCCTCTGACTCGAGATGATTCTCTTCCGAGAACTCCCCTAGGACGTTCCCCACCTCATCTATCCGAACGTTTCCGAGTCCCAATTCAAGGAAGAGTTCCGCCATCCGGTTGCCCCGCGCTCGCTCCTGGAAAGGAGGGGCTGGGATAGCAGTGAGTTCGATCTGACGATCAAGGACCCACGCATCGATGGACTGCAAGAAGGCCCAGGCCTCTTCCACCCCCGGGTGGGAAAAGGAGAAGGCCCCATGAACCTGTGGGCTCTGCCCTTCCATGGAATGATTCATCGCTATGGAAGTTACCACCCCATCAAGCACAATCCAGAACCTCTGTGGGACGGGAGGGGTCCCTAACGCGGAGTTCATCTTTCCGTTGCGTGACCGGGCGTTTGTGAGATACCCTGTGGCATGCCCGAAAAGCCAGATCCTCCTTCGAATCTCACTTCCGAACCATCGGACGACTTCGGGGCTCATGGCTCTCGCCAGAGTCCCGGGGCGGCAGTGGAAGAGCTTTTGGGTGCAGTAGGAACCGAAGCCCAGCCCGCTCCTGCACGTGTACCTGGTGGCCTGAGGGGTAGAATCGCCCTGATCACAGGCGCATCCACCGGCATCGGGAGAGCCATGGCCCTGGCGTTCGCGGAATCGGGAGTCCATGTGGCTTTCAACTACCTGGATACCGGACCGGAATCCCAACGGCCGGCCCACCAGGTGGCCGCAGAGCTGAGGGACATGGATGTCCGGGTTTACTACCGCCCCTGTGATGTGAGAGACCCCAAGGAGGTTAAGGC
Organism: Gemmatimonadota bacterium; assembly: GCA_039656355.1. Taxonomy (GTDB): domain Bacteria; phylum Gemmatimonadota; class Gemmatimonadetes; order Longimicrobiales; family Gaopeijiaceae; genus JABDNZ01. The sequence continues at coordinate 4,778 of JBDHMC010000020.1, forward strand.
GTTCGTGGGGGATGCCGTGGAGGAGCTGGGCGGCCTTCATTTCCTGGTCAACAATGCCGGGATTGGACGGGACGGGGCCCTTTGGCGGATGGCCGATGAAGATTGGGACTCCGTTTTGGAAACCAACTTGAACGGCACGTTCTATTTTATCCGAGCCGTTGCCCCGATCCTTCGGCGCCAGGAGTGGGGGAAGATCGTAAAGGTGGCCTCTGTCCACGGGGTTCGAGGAGAATTCGAGTTGGCCAACTATATCTCCTCCAAGGCCGGCGTCATTGGGCTCACACGAAGCGCGGCCGTCGAGTTGGGCCCAAAGAACATCAATGTAAACGCGGTTGCTCCTGGGTACATCCGCACGACGCAGCTCACCGAGCAAGTTCCCGCGGAAATCCTGGACCGGGCGAGGGAGAAGAGTGTGTTGGGAAGGCTTGGGGACCCCCAGGACGTCGCCCAACTAGTACTTTTCCTCTGCTCCGAGTGGGCCCGGCACATCACAGGCGCCGTGATCCCGGTCGACGGTGGATATCTCTTGTAGGCATGTATCCCTGCCATAGTGGAGGCCCTTGAATGCTGGCGGTTCTTCTCGTAACGGCGATCGTTCTGTTCCTTCTGGCTTATCGAGTCTACGGGGCGTGGATTGCAGGGAAGCTCGGCCTGAATGACCAGAATGCGGTTCCGTCGGAGTTCATGTTCGACGGAACCGACTATGTGCCGGCCAAAACCCCTGTCCTCTTTGGGCACCACTTCAGTTCTATCGCTGGGGCGGGCCCCATTGTGGGGCCCATTCTCGCGGGGCTCTTTTTCGGATGGCTTCCTGCAGTCATCTGGATCGTGTTGGGATCGATTTTCGTAGGCGGCGTCCACGATTTCGGAGCCATGGTGGCGTCCGTACGCCACAAGGCTCGGTCTGTGGCCGAGTTGGCCAAGGACTACATGACGCCCCTCTCCTTCCGGTTGTTTTTGGCGTTCATCTGGCTCACCATGATCTACGTCATCGTGGTGTTCATGGACCTGACGGCCGTGAGCTTCATCGATGCCAGGACGGCCTCCGGTGTTGAAACCGCCCAGGGCACAGGGGTAGCTGTGGCCAGCGGAATCTTCATTGTCCTGGCCATCCTGCTAGGGATAGTGAATGCCCGGACGAAGGTGCCGGTTTGGGCATCCACCCTGATTTTTGTTCCCGCCCTTTTGGTCGCAATCGGGTTCTCAACCCAGATCCATTCGGATGGGAGTTACATCCCGGCGCTCTTCGCCGATCCAAAACACATGTGGATCGTCCTCCTCCTGGGCTACTGTTTGGTGGCTTCGGTGACGCCTGTCGGGGTCCTCCTTCAACCTCGGGATTATCTGTCCAGTTTCCTCCTCTACATCACCGTACTCGGGGGTGGGTTAGGGATTGTGGTAGGGACTCTTTCCGGTGGAGTGGCGGTGACCTGGCCGGCTCTTGTGGACCCCCGAAACGCCGCATTCACCGAGGTCGCACACCTGGGGCCCCTCTTTCCCATTCTCTTCATTACGGTTGCATGCGGGGCCTGTAGCGGGTTCCACTCCATCGTATCGTCCGGCACCACGGCCAAACAGATCAGGTGCGAGTCGGACACTAAACGGATTGGCTACGGAGGGATGTTGGTAGAAGGCATCGTGGCCATTATCGCATTGGGAACGGTCATGGGTCTCACCTTCAGCGTTGAAGCCCTGAGAAGCGATCCTGTGGGCCTCTTCTCCGCCGGTATCGGCCGGTTCTTCAGTACGCTGGGGATTCCGATCCAGTATGGGACCATGCTCGGGCTCTTGGCGTTGTCCACCTTCCTCCTCACCACGCTGGACACCTGCACGCGCCTGGCTCGGTATGTCCTCCAGGAGTTTTTTGGCTTGGACAATGCGAATGCAAGAGTCCGTTGGACGGCCACGATTCTGACCTTGATCGTACCTGCAATCATGGCCTTCATGACGTATACCACCCCGGTGGGTCAGGTCATTCCGGTTTGGCGAGCCATCTGGCCGGTTTTCGGCGCCACCAATCAGCTTCTTGCCGGATTGGCCCTCCTCGCCGTGACGGTGTGGCTCAAGCGAACAGGTAGAACCTGGCAATTCGCCGGGATCCCCATGGTGTTCATGGTAGGGATGACCATCACCGCCACCATCATGCTCTCCTTTTCCGGCGCAACAGCCATGCCGGTCCGGATCGTATCGATATTCCTCCTTATCCTTGGGATTCTGATGGTTGTGGAGGCGTTCAAATCCCTAGGTAAACCCAACGTGCCTCCAGAGGAGGTGATCCTTCGATCGGAGGTGGGAAGCCCCGCCATGGCATCCGGGGACTGAGAGGCCCGGTCCGCCCCCATGCCGATGGGGGTCGAACCCAGGGACCGAGGAAGGTTAGAGGGGGCGGCTTGCCGAAAGGCGGCCGCCCCCTTTTTTTCCCTATGTGCGAGTGTTGAGTCACCGCCTCTTCCGGTTATTCCGGGGAAGAGGCCAAACCCATCGGATTCGACCATGCGAACTTCAGCTTCCCGCTCCGCCCGTTCCCTCGTTTCATTCCCACTAGTTCTTGTCCTTGGACTTCTCCTGTTTCTCCCAGCCTGCGGGCCGGTCCAGGGGGCAGCCTCGTCCCCTCCGGCAGCCCTTGTTACCGGACCTGGCCCCCAGCAAGGGGTCAACGGAATGGTGGCAACGGTCAATGCCATCGCCAGCCGGGTGGGGGCCGAAGTGTTGCGGTCCGGGGGGAACGCCGTGGACGCGGCCATCGCCACCGGCTTTGCGCTAGCGGTGGTGCATCCCTCCGCAGGGAACATCGGTGGGGGCGGGTTCATGATGATTCGGTTCCCGGATGGGCGGACCACGGCCCTGGATTTCAGAGAGAAAGCACCTCTGGCGGCCCATGCCGAGATGTTCCTGGATGAGAACGGGGAATACTCGTCTAGGATTCACCACAACAGCCATCTGGCTGTGGGCGTCCCCGGGACGGTGGCTGGATTTGCCATGGCTCATGAGAAGTATGGGAGCGGGCAGTGGGCAGATTTGGTGGATCCGGCTATCCGGCTTGCGGATGAGGGTTTTGAGCTGTCGGAGGCTCTGTCAGGGTCTATTGGCAGGGCCCTTAGGTCCATGGAACGCTATCCGGCCTCCGTCGCGAAGTTCTCCAAGGAGGGGGAACCCTATGGAGTAGGGGAAGTCTGGCAGCAACCCGATCTTGCCCGGTCTCTGGGGCGGATCAGGGACCAAGGGCGTGACGGCTTCTATCTGGGGGAGACGGCCCGACTCATCGCCGAGGAGATGGAGCGGGGCGGGGGGATGATCACCGAGGAGGATCTGGCTCGGTACCAACCCCAGGAGCGGACACCCGTCCACGGCACCTACAAGGGCTACGACATCATCAGCATGCCTCCGCCCAGCTCCGGTGGAACGGCCCTGGTGGAGATGCTGAACGTTCTGGAGGGCTTCGATCTCACCGCCATGGGTCACAACTCAGCCCCATATGTGCACCACCTGGCTGAGGCTATGCGGCGGGCGTTCCGGGATCGGGCCCGGCACATGGCCGATTCCGACTTCGCGGACCCACCTCTAGATCGGCTCACCAGTAAGGACTACGCCGAGAGTCTCAGGGCTGAAATCGATCCCAACAAGGCATCGGTCTCTGCGCCATCGGACATCACGCTGCCCTATGAAAGTTTGGAAACGACCCATTATTCCGTGGTGGATGCCAACGGGATGGCAGTCTCCGTCACCTATACCATCGAATCCGGGTACGGTTCGAAAATTGTTGTTCCAGGCGGAGGTTTCCTTCTCAACAACGAGATGGGGGACTTCAATGGCCAACCGGGCCTCACCAATGAAAGAGGGCTAATCGGGACCGAGCCAAACCTTGCTCGCCCCGAGCAGAGAATGTTATCCAGCATGACGCCCACCATTTTGGCGAAGGACGGAAAGCTGGTGGCCGTTGTGGGAAGCCCGGGGGGGCGGACCATCATCAACAGCGTGCTCCAGGTGGTCTTGAATCTCACCGAGTTCGGCATGGGTATTCATGAGGCCGTTGCTGCGAAGCGCTTCCACCACCAGTGGCTACCCGACGCTCTCCGAATCGAATCCGACGGAGTCACCCCTGAGACACTGGCTGCCCTCGAAGCCATGGGTCACACGGTGAGCATGTCTGGCTCCCAGGGGAGTACCCCAAGCGTCTTTATGGACCCGGAGACCGGCCTGCTGACGGGGGCTCCGGATCCCCGGGACCGAGACGGAGGAGCGGCAGGCTATTGAGGGAGAAGAAGGAGCTCATTCTCTCGGAGGAGAGGGACGTTCAAAGGGACCTGGAGGCCCAGCTTCCTCCTGGGGCCTGAAGCCTTTCTTCCAATCCCATTCGAGAAACCAGAACACCTGCTCGCGGGTTTTCCATCAGCGGGCTGTAACCGCCCTAGCGGGCAAGTAACCGCCCTAGCGGGCTGTAACCGCCCTAGCGGGCTGTAACCGCCCTAGCGGGCAATAACTGCCCCAAAAGGCAAACCCAATCCCAAGGTTTCTCGTGTTTTCCAACGATCTCATATCTACCCGACCGGTCCGTCTGATCTCCCTCATCTCCCTGAGCTTTCTCCTCGGGTTGTCCTTACCCGACTCCGGTTTCAGTCAAGCCAGCGGTGGAACTTGGATCACGGACTTCTCAAAGCTGACGGTCCCTTTGGATGAGATTGTCCCCGGCGGCCCTGGGAAGGATGGAATACCCGCCTTGGATCGTCCTAGCTTCGAAACGGTGAAAGAAGCGGGGAAGTGGCTCGCCAACGAAGATCCGGTTGCTGTGGTTCGAATCGATGAGGCCGTGAAGGTATATCCCCTCCAGATCCTCATCTGGCATGAGATCGTGAACGATGAAGTGGGGGGTGTGCCGATCTCCGTGACCTTCTGCCCCCTGTGCAATACAGCGCTGGCGTTCCGGAGGACTTTCGACGGGGAAGTGTTGGATTTCGGTACCACGGGCTTGCTCCGTCATTCTGATATGGTCATGTACGATCGCCAGACCGAAACGTGGTGGCAGCAAGCGACGGGCGAGGGGATTGTGGGGAAGTACGCAGGTAGGCGGCTCTCCTTGGTTCCGGCTCCGGTTCTGAGCTGGAAAGAGGTCAGGAAGCAGCTCCCTGATGCCCTGGTCCTTTCGAGGGAGACCGGCTATCGGCGGCCGTATGGTCAAAACCCCTATGTGGACTATGATCGGCGACGGGGCCCTTTTGCGAGCTTTTTTCGAGGGGGTACAGACAACCGGCTACCTGCCATGGAGCGGGTGGTTGCCCTGGAAGGCGGCGAACGCCCTCTGGTAATCCCGTTTTCTTTGATGCGCGAAAAAGAGGTGGTCCACCTCGAGCGGTCGGGAGAACGGTTGGTGGTGTTTTGGGCGGCCGGGACGGCCAGTGCTCTGGACAGTGAGATGGTGGCCTGGGGGCGCGATGTGGGATCTTCTGCAGTCTTTTCCACGAAGATCGGAGGCAGGGATCTCACCTTCGAGGCCAAGGGAGAAGGCCGTTTCCGGGATAAAGAAACGGGTTCTGTTTGGGCGCTCACGGGTGACGCAATAGAGGGGCCCCTGATAGGGCGGCGTCTCGAGCCGGTGGCCCATGGAAATCACTTCTGGTTCGCCTGGGTCGTTTTTCGCCCAGAAACAGAGGTGTGGGGCGGGGGGTAGGGAAACCCGGTGAAGTGATCCGGTTAAGGAGAGTGTCCGTGGCAGGAAAAATCAGAAAAACCGAGGCCGAGTGGAAATCGGCTCTCACGGAGGAACAGTATCGAGTCACCCGTTTGAAGGGAACCGAACTGGCCTTCACCGGCGAATATTGGAACACGAAAGAGAAGGGTTTCTATCGCTGCGTTTGCTGCGGCGCGGCCCTCTTCGATTCAGACACCAAGTTCGAGTCCAGTTGTGGCTGGCCCAGCTTCACGGGTCCGGAGAGTTCTGGCCAGATTCGGGCGGAAGAGGACCTCAGTGCCTCTATGGTCCGGACCGAAGTCATCTGCGATGTCTGCGACTCTCACCTCGGGCACGTCTTTCCGGACGGTCCCCCGCCGACCGGACTTCGCTACTGCATAAACTCGGCTGCACTCAGCTTCGAACCTATGGGTACTCGGGTGGACGAAGAGTAGAGCGTCTCGTTCGTCCTTTCCCTGCTCTAAAACGGGGCTGACGGCACCGATTTTCGGCCTTCAAGGCAATCCTGGAATCCGCTAGCTTTACTGCCGAACCCTCGAGGGGAAGGCCAAGGAACATGCAAAAAACCCCCGACCGAATCGCTCCACTGGCGCTGTCTCTGCTCCTGGTGTGGAGCTGTGGTTCCCCTCCGCCCCCTCCAGGACCCGGGGAAAGCCGGGGAGCTCTTCTCGACCTTAGAGGGCTGACGGTCATGGTTCTCCCGGTCCAGTTGAAATCCGGGGTACCGCAGGGTATTCAAGCCGATCCCGAGCTGGCTCATGCGCTACGAACCCAAGGTGAGGGAGTCACCTGGGTTTTTCCTCCTGAGATAGAAGAGGTGCTCGGACGGTCTCCCGCGGTTCCAACGCGGATCAGGGCTCTCCCGGTTCATGTGTTCCTCCAAGCCGAGGTGAACCGAGTAGGAGATCCTCTATTTGGGCACCTTCTCCGCCTGGGGGGGCTGACGGGCGCGGATGTTGCACTGATTCCCGTCGAGTTGAAGTACGGAGAGGGCGGCGCTTACTCCATGTCGGTGGCCCTGGTTGGTGCCAGTACCGGGCGTGTGAGTTGGTACGGGGTGATCGAGGGTAGCGCTGGGGAGGCACAAAACCCGGCCACCCTGGCGTCGGTGGCCGAGGTGTTGGCAAGGACCCTTCTCCCATTCGGATGAACGTAAGGGGGCTTTCTCAGGTATAACTACTTGAGGTGACTCCAGAATGAAGAAGGCCATCGTGAACACCAAAGGTGGGCAGAGTCCCAAATCCGGCATAGGCATGGGAGCCCTTCTGCCCGTTTTCCTCCTGATCTTCGGAGTTTCTGTGGGCTGTGAGGAACCAGATCTTTCCCTCCCCAACTCCGCAGAAATCGAGGGGGCTTACACCTATGGTGGCAGCCTGTCCGCCTCGATGAACGGAAATGTGGCCGAGATCACCATCGTTCAGGCTTCTCGGCAGCTCCAGCGGGGAGGAAGGCTTTGGGCCAAGGTGGGGCCTTTTGTCCTCCTCTTCAGCAAGGAGACGGAGACGCTCTTTAGAGACTATCCGGGTCTCGCCGGGGTGAGGGCCATTACCGTTACATCGGGTGGTGCAGAAGTGGCTCGTGCGCTTTTGGCCCGGGCTACCCTGAATGATCTAACCTGGCGGAGATCCCTTAACATCTCCGGACTAGCAAGACGGGACGGGACCCGCAGGCCCACTCTCCTGGAGGACCTGGTAGAGTGGGGTGAAGACCACACGGAATTCATTTACAACCCTCGATACACCCGTCCCTAGCATCTCTCTTGCCCCGTGAGAGGGAACCCCCGAGTCTTACACTCACGATTCGATGGACCGAAACCGCCTACCGGAGGTGAGGGTGTTCGGACGTAGGGGCACAGATTCGGCTTGGCGTTCCCGTTTTCCTGACCAAACCACCTGCGTTAGGTGCCTCCAGGAAAAAGACCTGGAGGGGATGGACCGCCTGCTTTGGTGTGAGGAGTGCCGGGTGTCGGCCCTGCAACGCTCGGCGGTATGGGGTTGGGGCATCGGCTTCCTTCTGGCCGTCTGTCTGGCCCTCTGGATATGGCTCTACATCCAACCGTCCGATCTCGTGATGGGAGGTTGGATAGCCACCGTGGTTGCAGCCCTTTGGGTCGGAGCTCGAGTGGCCAGGGAGATCGCCTACGGAGTGATGCGGTTCACCAACCGGAAAGCGGTGGACGCAGTGCCACCGAGCCCTGAGAGGTGAGGGCGCTGCCTGATCCAACCCCAGTCCTTAGCGCGTCACCGCGTAGTACAACACATAGAGCCAACTGAAGAACCCGTGCAGGATAGCCCACAAGATGGAATGGTGGGTGCTCCAGGAGATGGCGATCGCCAGGGCTGAACCAAAGCTGATTCCATGAGTTACTGCATGGTGGCGTTTCTTGCTCATGTCGTTCCTTCCTTCCGCGGACGCTGTTTCCGTGGAGTCGGATCTCTCTGCCGCTTCGCAGGTAGACCCTAAACGCACAGCAGGGTAACGATACCTCCTACGATCAAGCGACGAAAGAAATGGCCGGCAAGTTTCAGGGTGTGGATTTTTATGACGTTGATTCTCTCCTCTCCGAAGAGGAACGGATGGTCCGGGGCACGATCAGGGACTGGGTTGAAGAGAAGGTCCTGCCCATCATCTCCGAGGCCTACACGAAGGGGAGATTCCCCGCCGAGCTCATTCCAGAAATGGCCGAGATGCACGTGCTGGGATCGAACCTCCCGGAGGAGTGCGGCTGCGCCGGCCTGAACAACGTCTCCTACGGGCTCATCATGCAGGAGTTGGAGCGAGGTGACTCGGGCATCCGGTCCTTCGCTTCGGTCCAGGGCTCCCTGGTCATGTGGCCCATTCACGAGTACGGAACCGACGAACAAAAACAAGAGTGGCTACCCAAACTGGCTGCCGGTGAGAAGATCGGGTGCTTCGCGCTCACGGAACCGGATTATGGATCCAATCCCGGGGGGATGATCACGACGGCTAAGAAGGTTTCGGACGGCTGGGTTCTGAACGGGACGAAGATGTTGATCACCAACGCTTCCATGGCTGATGTGGCCACGGTCTGGGCTCAGACGGAGGAGATCGG
>JBDHMC010000021.1:0-13452 GCA_039656355.1 Gemmatimonadota bacterium
CGATAAGGGAGCCAAGGATGATTCCGGTGCCGATCCATCCCCACGAGAGGATGTTCGCTTCAACCAGAGTCACGACAATGGCTATGAGCATGGCGACAGCAGCCATCTGATTCCCCTTCCGGGCCGTAGCCGGAGAGGAGAGCTGCTTCAGGCCGACGACGAAGAGGAAGGCCGAGAAAAGGTAGGCCAAATCCGCATAGAAATTCACAGAGTTTTCCTCGTTCTTGTGTTCATAGTCTCAGGAAATCCGGAGGACATTCGCCGGACCTTATTTCTTTTTGAACATTTCGAGCATTCGGTCCGTCACCATAAATCCACCCACCACGTTGATGGTGGCGAAAATGATGGAGACGAAACCGAGGATGACGACAATCGGCTCATTGGCGAACTCGGCCTGGGCCGACACAATGAGAGCCCCTATGAGGGCGATGCCGGAAATGGCATTCGCACCTGACATGAGGGGCGTGTGGAGTGTCGGGGGCACCTTGGTGATGACCTCTTTCCCGGCCAGGGTCGCCAGGATGAAGACATACAGGCCCACCAACATAATCGGCATATTTTCCATTCAAGAATCTCCAACAGTGGGGGCTCGAAGGGTCGTTCGCGAAAGGAACGGCGCTTCTGACCCGCGCTTCTGACCCGCGCTTCTGACCCGCGTTTTTGACCCGCGTTTTTGACCCGCGCTTTTAGCCCAATGCTTCCTTGGTAGGTCCGTGTCGGACCTCATTGTTGAAAGTCAGGCAAGTGCCATCGATGGTCTCGTTTTCCCAATCCAGATTCAGGGAACCGTCCTCCTTGTTCACCATCTCCATGACGAAGGTGACGAGGTTCTTCGAGAACATCATGCTGGCGTGAAAAGGCATGCTGGCCGCCAGATTAACCGGGCCCAGAATCTTCACGCCGTTATGCTCGACCGTCTCCCCCGCCTTCGTGAGTTCACAGTTCCCGCCGGTTTCAGCAGCCAGATCCACAATTGCGGAACCCGGTGCCATGGCATCCACCATCTCCTTCGTGATGAGGATCGGAGCCTCCCGGCCAGGGATCTGGGCCGTGGTGATAACGATGTCCTTGTCCTTCACGGAATCGGCAATGAGCTGCAATTCCCGTTCGTGCTGGTCCTGGGAGAGCTCCTTGGCATACCCGCCTTCATCCTCCATATCCCCAACGTCCAGTTCCAGGAACTTGGCGCCGAGGCTCTCGCACTGCTCTTTCACCGCCGGCCTCACGTCGAAGGCTTCCATGATGGCGCCGAGACGCCGGAAGGTCGCCAGGACCTGGAGCCCGGCAACACCCGCACCCAGGGTGAGGGTCTTGGCCGGCCGGACGGTTCCGGCGGCAGTGGTAAGCATGGGGAGGAACTTCCCGATGGCATTCGCTCCCAGGAGGACGGCCTTGTAGCCTGCCACTGTAGCCTGAGAGGATAGGATGTCCATGGACTGGGCCCGGCTGATTCGGGGCATGAGTTCCATGGCCATGGTAGTGACACCGGCATCCCGGAGGGCCTTCACCACTTCCAGGTTCATGGTGGGCTGAAGGGAGCTCATCAGAACCTGGCTCTTGGCCAATATCCCGACTTCCTCCACTGTGGGTGGCTGGACCTTGAGGACGATCTCGGCTCCGTTAACGGCTGTAGCCGCATCCGGGGCAATCATGGCCCCCTCTGCCTCGTACTCGGAGTCAGGGAAGCCGGCTGCGAGGCCCGCGTCCTTCTCCACTACCACATCGATTTCTTTCTTCTTGAGGAACTTCACACCGTCCGGAACCAGACCAACACGGCTCTCGTTCGAATGAGTTTCCCTCAGGACCGCAACCTTCATTCGTAAACTCCGGGTCGGGGAGTACAGGTAACAGCGTCTTTGAACAGCGTCTTTGAACAGGGTTTTTGAACAGCGTCGATTGGGAGGCGGCGAAGCAATTTCTGTGCCCGCACTCGACAGCTATGAGTTTAATGGGAATCCTTCTTGCGCCCAGTGAAGGTAACCACGTTTCCTTGGGTCGCAATGTCCCAGGACCGTTGCGTACATGGGGTGGTTGTGCCACCATTCCCGAGTTTTCACCCCCCCTTTCTTTCCCATGAGGTCTCGTCATGTCCAATCCCCCAAAACGCCTCGAAGATCGATCCCGGCCCGAGGACCTGAAACGCCGAGACTTCCTTTCCTACTTTTCCGGGATCGGCCTTTCAGGGACCCTCCTTCCCGGCGTTTTATGGTCTCACCTCCAGGAGGAGCAGGAGATCACGACGCAGAACCTGGCCGAGGCGGAGAAGCTCGCTGGCCTGGAGTTTACGGAGGAGGAGCGGGAAGCAATGGTCCGGGGGTTGAACGGATACCTCCGATCCTTCCGGCAACTTCGGGAGCAGCCCATTCCCAATGAGGTGCCTCCGGCCTTGGTCTTCAACCCCGTCCTTCCCGGGATGCCGGTGCCTACAGAGACTGCCTTCTTCCGCCCGTCCAGGGTTCAAGGCATGAACGGGCCCTCCAACCTCGAGGAAGTGGCTTTTTGGCCTCTCACGCACCTCGCCGAACTGATCCGTAGTGGTCAGGTGTCCTCCATGGCGCTCACGCGGATGTACCTGGACCGCCTCAAACGTCATGGACCGACCCTCGAGTGCGTGGTGACCCTTACCGAGGACCTGGCCCTCGAGCAAGCGGGTCGAGCCGACGAGGAGTTGGCCATGGGCCGATATAGGGGTCCCCTCCATGGAATCCCTTGGGGGGGCAAGGACCTCCTTGCGGTCCGAGGCTACCGGACTACCTGGGGCGCCATGCCCTTCGAAGATCAGGTCATCGAAGAGGACGCCACGGTGGTACGGCGGCTGGAGGAAGCCGGTGCCGTCCTGGTTGCCAAGCTCACTCTGGGCGCCTTGGCCATGGGCGACTATTGGTTCGGAGGCCGAACCCGAAACCCCTGGAATCTTGAACAGGGCTCCAGCGGATCTTCGGCAGGCTCGGCTTCGGCAACGGTAGCAGGACTGGTCGGCTTTTCCATCGGGACCGAGACGCTGGGATCCATCGTCTCCCCTTCCACTCGATGCGGAGCATCGGGGCTCCGACCCACATTCGGGCGGGTGAGCCGGGCCGGGGCCATGGCGCTCTCCTGGTCCATGGACAAACTGGGACCCATTTGTCGGACTGCCGAAGATTGTGCCCTGGTCCTCGACGCCATTCACGGTGCCGACGCCCTGGATCCAACGGCTCGCACGGTGCCCTTCAACTGGGACGCCGGGAAGGCACTCACGGACATTCGGATCGGGTACCTCAAAAGCGCTTTCGAAGATGAGGACAGCCGATCCAGGGAGTTTGATGGCCCAGCCTTGGCCGCCCTGAGGGACCTGGGGGTAGAACCCATCCCAGTTGAGCTTCCCGGAAGCTATCCCCTCGGCGCTCTTCGGATCATCCTCGACGCCGAAGCGGCTGCGGCTTTCGACGAACTCACCCGAAGCGGCCGAGACGACCTCCTGGTTCGCCAGACTTCTGGATCCTGGCCCAACGCCTTTCGGCAGGCCCGGATGATTCCCGCCGTAGAGTACATCCAAGCCAACCGGGTCAGGACGATGGTGATGGGAGCCCTGGATCAGGCCCTGGAGGGGGTGGACGTCTTCATTACTCCGTCTTATGGAGGGGACGTCCTTCTCATGACCAACCTCACAGGTCATCCCGTGGTGGTGGTTCCTTCCGGGTTCAACGAAGAGGGAAGTCCGGTGAGCATCTCCTTCGTTGGGGGGCTATGGAAGGAGGCCGAGGTCGTGCGGGTTGCTCAGGCTTGGCAGGAGGCAACCGGGTATCACACCAAGCACCCGCCTCTGTTTTCAGTCTAGGGAGTCTGTCAGGGGTTCTTCCCCGGTCCCCAGGACCCACCGGGGCCCGTCAGGGCCTCAGGGAGGCGCAGACGAAGTCTACGGCTTCGGGGAAGGTAGAAAACCGAGGGAAATCGCCGGAGACCGGAGGGACCTTGTCGTAGGCCCACATCTCATACGGCTCCACGAGAATCGCTCCGGCGCCAGCGGTGAGGGCGGGATTGATATCACTCCGAAGACTGTTTCCGATCATGGTCGCTCGAGAAGAATCCTGAACACCAAAATGGTTCAGGGCCTGCTGAAAGGTCTCAGGGGTCTTCCGGTCAGTGATCCGAATCCGGTCGTCGCCCAGGAGGCGGGTCACTCCTGCATCTCGGATCCGTCCCAGTTGGTACTCCATCTGGGCAGATTGTGAGAACAAAACGGTAGGAACCCGGCTGGCCAACCTCTCCAGAGCCTCCAGGCTCCCATCCATTACCTTGGGCCTCCCCAAGAAATCCCGCCCCAAGGCCCCGCACCGGTCCGTCACCATCGGGTCCGGTGTCCGATTCTCTCCCTTACAGAGACGCAGGTAGGTCTCCCGAAAAGAGGCCTCCATCCGAAAGGGTCCCATCCCGAAAATGACGAGGAGCTCCGGATCCACTTCATGATGGTGGACCTCGTAGCTTTTTTCCTCGGAAAAACCCTCTTCCACCAATTGCTTGAAGAGCGCCTCCCTCGCGCCCTGAAATGCCGGCGCCGTCTCCACCAAGGTGTCATCGAAGTCTACGAGAACCAGCTTTTCCATCCCTTGCCCTGTTCCCATCTGAAGTGAACCCGGTCACCCATGGCCTCGCCCCGGCTGCGGGCGAGTGTTGGGCCAGGACACTCGGCAGAGAGTTGTGGGAAGGCAAGCCCTGTGGGTCCGAAACACCTGTGGGAGGAATGGATGCTGGCACAAATATCGTCTCCCGCCCTTCGGGGCATCGAAAGCTACCTGGTCCGGGTGGAGGTGAACCTGGGAGTCGGACTGCCCTCGGTTTCCGTGGTGGGCTTGGCGGAGGGCGCGGTTCGCGAGGGTCGGGAGCGGGTGTGGGCGGCTCTCCATAACTCGGGCTTCTCCATCCCGCCTCAAAAAATCACGGTAAACCTGGCCCCTGCGGATATTCGAAAGGAGGGGAGCACCTTCGATTTGGCCCTCGCCTTGGGCTTGTTGGCTGGTACGGGGAAAGTCCCAACCGGGCCCCTGGCCCAGATGGCCTTTGTGGGAGAGTTGGGCCTGGACGGGAGTCTCCGGTCCGTCCGAGGGGTCCTCTCCATGGCCGAAGGGTGCAAGAAGGCCGGAGTAAGGACTCTGGTGGTGCCCAAAGAGAATGCAGCCGAGGGGGCCGTGGTAGATGGGCTGGAGGTCCTGGGGGCCCGCTCTCTCCTTGAAGTCGTCCACCACCTCAGGGGAAGAAAGAGGATCTCCCCTGGGGTGGCGGTGGTCGGTGGCCCACACACTCAAGGCCTCGGGAGGGTAGGGGATCTGGGTGAGGTTCGGGGGCAGGGCCATGTGAAGCGAGCCATGGAGGTCACTGCGGCCGGCGGACACAACCTGCTCCTCCTGGGTCCTCCGGGAGCTGGAAAGACCATGCTGGCAAGACGCCTTCCCGGCATTCTCCCACCCATGACCCTCCAAGAATCGATGGAGGCGACCCGGATTCACTCAGTGGCCGGTGTCCTGGATCCTGGCGAGCCGTTATTGCGGTGCCGGCCTTTCCGGGCCCCCCACCATACCGTGAGCGATGGAGGGTTGGTTGGGGGTGGGGGGATCCCCCGGCCCGGGGAAGTGAGCCTGGCCCATAATGGTGTTCTCTTTCTTGACGAACTCCCAGAATTCCGGCGGAGGGTCCTGGAGGCTCTCCGCCAGCCGGTGGAAGATGGCCATGTGGTTCTGGCCCGAGCCAGGATTACCCTTCGTTTTCCCTCTCGTTTTGTCCTGGTGGCAGCCATGAACCCCTGCCCGTGCGGGTTTTTCGGTGACGGAGAGGATCGGTGCACCTGCGACCCCTCCCACATCATCCGCTATCGAAACCGGGTTTCAGGACCTCTTCTGGATCGCATCGATCTCCACGTGCCGGTAGGTAGAGTGCCGTTTCAAGAACTCACCGAGCAGAAGGTCCGGCCGGAGAGTTCTGGGATTCGTAAACGGGTCCAGGCAGCCCGGTCTCTACAAGGGGCCCGGTTTCGGGGCCGGGTCGGAGTCCATTGCAACGGCCAGATGGGGCCTGGGGAGATCCGAGAGTTTTGTGCCCCGACTCCTGAGGTTACCCGGCTGCTACAACGAGCCCTGGACCGCCTGGGGCTTTCGGCCCGAGCGTATCATCGGATTTTGAAAGTGGCTCGCACCGTGGCCGATCTGGACGCATCAGCCGAGATCGGACCCTCCCACGTTGCGGAAGCCATCCAGTACCGAAGCATGGACCGGACTTCCCCAGTTTGAAATCCGAGGGTCTCTCCCCGCCCTCCTCAACCGATATTTCCTCTCCAAACGCATCGGATGGTTATCCCCACGGGCGGATCTCTGGGGTCAGGCGGGTTGGGCGCTTACCTTGGGCGCTTACCTTGGGCGCTTACCTGGGCGGGAGTTGGCATCCGCTGATGCCACTTTCGGAAATTGGTACCATAGAGCTCGGGCGGGGACACCTGATCTGGCGGAGAAAGGAGACATGATGAGCGAGGGGAGCAGTGGCAAAACGGCGATGAAGGCGAAGCGTACCTTCCTCAAGGTCGGGACCTGATCAGAAACCCTGGTCAACGTGCTTGATCGCGCTTTCGGACATCCGCTGGAACTCGAGGAGAAGGCCACCGTGCCCTTCGCGGGGGGGATCATGCAGCATGGCTATCAGTGCGGCATGATCTGGGGTGCGGCGCTTGCCGGTGGGGCAGAGGCCTATCGACGTCACGGCCCCGGGCCCAAGGCAGAGGCCGCGGCCATCCATGCTGCCCAAAGGGTGGTGGAGTCCTTCCGTACCCGTCACGATGAGATCAATTGTCTCGAAATAACCGATCTCGACAAATCATCATCCAGTTGGCAGATGATCAAGTTCTTCCTCATCAAAGGAGGGAGCATAGGCTGTTTTCGCATGGCCTCATGGTATGCCCCGCTGGCATTCGATGAAATCAACTCAGCCCTTTCCGAGAAGGTGACCGAGGCACCCCCCCCGCCGGTGAGTTGCGCAGCACAGTTGGCGCGGAAGATGGAAGAATCCGACCTGCACGCGGTGATGGCGTCGGGATTAGCGGGCGGTATCGGCCTGTGCGGAGGCGCCTGCGGGGCCCTGGGAGCCGCGATCTGGATCCTGGGGATGAAGATCGGCAAGGAGGAAACCGGGAAGATCGGATTCAAGGATCCCCGCACCCAGGAAGTGATCGACCGGTTTGTGAAGCATACCGAGTTCAAGTTCGAGTGCGCCGAGATCGTCGGACGGAAGTTCAACGATGCCGAGGACCATGCCAAATACCTTCGCGCCGGAGGTTGCTCGGAGCTTATCGAGGCTTTGGCGGCTGAGTGACCGGGTAGCTCCCTGATGAATCCTTCTCCCTCTACCAGCCGCGGACTGAAGATCGGCCTTGCTCTGGCAGGGATCTACCTCATTTGGGGATCCACCTACCTGGGCATACGGATTGCCATCGAAACTCTCCCCCCCTTCCTCATGGCGGGGGTTCGATTCCTGGTGGCTGGGGGAGGCCTCATGGTTTGGTCCTGGGCCAAGGGGGCGGACCGTCCCACAGCGGCCCTTTGGAAGACCAGTGCCATTTCGGGTATCCTCATGTTCGTCGGGGGAAATGGGGCGGTGGTCTGGGCAGAGCAGTTCGTTCCTTCCGGACTGGTAGCCCTCCTGGTTGCAACGGTGCCTTTGTGGATCGTTCTCCAGGACTGGGCTTCAGGGAGAGGCGGCCTCCCAGGGCTTGGGGTCTCCCTCGGTATTCTCTGGGGATTCGCTGGTGTCACCCTCTTGGTCACAGGCTCGGAAATCGGGATGGCAGGCTCTCAAAATCTCCTGGGGGGGCTCCTGGTTCTTGGTGGGGCGGGGTGCTGGTCTGCCGGCTCTCTGGTGGCGAGGTATGGAGCCCGACCCGCCTCCTCGGCCCTTGGAAACGGTATGCAAATGGTGGCCGGAGGTGGTGCTCTCTTGCTGGTGGGGTTGCTTCGGGGTGAGCCGGCGGCCTTTGATCCGGCAGGGGTGTCGACTGCCTCGGTTCTGGCCTTCTCTTATCTGGTGGTGTTCGGGTCGTTGGTGGGATTCTCCTCGTATATCTGGCTCCTGAGGAACACCACACCGGCGGTCGCGTCAACCTATGCCTATGCGAACCCGGCAGTGGCTCTTTTCCTGGGTTGGGCATTGGCCAATGAGCCCATTTCCGCCAGAACTGGCCTTGCCGCTTTCGTAATTCTCTCCGCTGTCGTGATCATTACCACCCAGGGGACGAGAGGAAGCCCTCCAAGGACCAGGACGGGCTGAAGCCGAGCCTCTGAGGCTTTCTGCCAAGAAACGGACCGGAGCTGAGATGGGGAGTGTAAGAACGGACACCGAGTCTGACCGGGTTGACCCCGACTCCTTTGTTAGGGAGGTTGCTCGCTAGGAGCCTGTCCGCGCAGCGGGGTGCAGCCGGGAGCAGGGAGCTTTGAGTTTCCAGGGGGCTTCTTCGGTCTGCCCCAGCACCAGAATCCTGAGCCAGAAAGTCTATGCGACTGTTCATTGCCGTAAATATTCCAAAGAAAGAGCGGGAGCGGATTTTCCGGTCGACCCGAACCCTTCATGAAAGGGATTTTCCGGTCCGTTGGGTTCCCCCAGACCTCTTCCACGTGACTCTGAAATTCCTGGGTGAGGTGCGTCCCGAGGCCGTCTCCTCTATCGAGAAGGTCCTGGACGGGGTGGCAAAGACTATAGATCTGTTTCCGATCGAGATCGGAGGGTTCGGAGCCTTCCCAACCATCCGCCGACCGCAAGTCCTGTGGATGGGGGTGGAGCCGTCTCCGGCTCTGAGGGGTCTCAAACAGGACTTGGAATGGGCTCTAACCGAACATGGATTCGAACGGGAGACAAGGGCTTTCCACCCCCATTTCACGTTGGGACGGGCTAGGTCCAACGACGGGGCAGGGGCGTTTCGAGGGCTTGACGTCTTGGCGTCGGAGTTGACCTATGCGGGTGAGGCAAAGGTAAGAAAGTTCGATCTCATGGAGAGCCACCTTTCGTCCTCCGGGCCCCGATACGAGACCGTATCCAGCTTCCTCTTGAAGAACCCTAAAGGGTAGAAGGGAATCCCGGGATGATAGGCTGGCTCAAGAGCCTGTTTGGAAAGTCCGTGATTCTCCTTCTCCTGGTGGCGGCCGCCTACGCGGGATGGCGCTGGGGGGCTGGAGTATTCCCCCGGGTCCATGAGTGGTTGGGTGTCACGGGTGTGGAGGAGACCGGCGCGGTTGTATCCAGTCCGGAGTTGGCGGATTCGGTCATGGTCAGGGTTCAGGGGTTTCGGCGAGGCGGAGGACCAAGCGAATTGGCGTTGGGCGGGAACGAACTCACCTCCGTTCTCCGGTATTCGGTCCCGGGGCTGCTTCCTACCGGGGTATCCGATCCCGAAGTGACGTTGGAGGACGGAAGGGTTCACCTCCAGGCCAGAGTGGCCTTGGGCTCGTTCCCGGATCTTCCGGACATGGGACCCATTCTCGGGATGCTCCCGGACACTCTCGATGTGGCCCTCCAAGCTGCCTTGATGCCCTTTGGGGATGGGACGGCGGCCCTTCTGGTTCACCACCTGGAGGCTTCCCGGATTCCCCTTCCCAGGCGGTTCATCCCGGATATCCTCACGGCTATGGGTCGGACGAACCAACCTGGGCTTCCTCCGGAAGCTCTTCTTGTACCGCTACCCTCGGGTCTGGGCTCGGCCTACATTCTCACCGACAGTCTCATCCTCTCCAATGGCCTCTGAAGGCCAGGTTCTCATGGCTGAAATCCTCATCGTTGACGACGAGGAGTCCATCGGCGACGCCCTCAAGCAAGTTTTCGAGTACGAAGGTCACAAAGTTCGTGTGGCCAGGAATGGCCCGGATGGACTGGCCATGGTGGAGGAGTTCCCTCCTGACGACCCGTTCCTGCACGTGAAGCTGCACGGCGTGGATGGATTGGAGGTTCTTGAACGAATCCGTTCCGAAGATCCACAGGCGCTGGTGATCATGATCAGTGGCCACGGAACCATCGACACCGCCGTGGAGGCAACTCGAAAGGGGGCCTACGACTTCCTCGAGAAACCTCTGGATACGGACCGACTTCTGGTCACGCTCAGGAACGCGCTGAAGGTCAAAGGGCTCTCAGCCAGTGTAGAGCGACTCCTGAGCCAGGTGGAAAGCCGCCACGAAATCGTTGGGTCCTCCTTCCCGATTCGCCAGGTGTTGGAGAGGACCGAGCGGGTGGGGAACACAGAGGCCAGGGTCCTCATCACCGGGGAAAACGGGACCGGAAAGGAGCTGGTGGCTCGCGCCATCCATCGTCTTTCTCCCCGGAGCGAGAAGCCCTTTGTTGAGGTAAACTGCGCCGCCATCCCTTCGGAGCTCATCGAATCCGAGCTCTTTGGTCATATCAAAGGATCCTTCACCGGAGCCGTGGCCGATCGAGCAGGGAAATTCGAACAGGCCCACGGCGGAACGCTCTTCCTGGACGAGATCTGGGATATGTCTCTGGCAGCCCAAGCCAAGGTCCTTCGGGCGCTAGAGCAGGGTGTTGTGACCCGGGTAGGGAGTTCCAAATCCATCCAGGTGGATGTGAGGGTCGTGGCGGCCACCAACAAGGAGCTGGAGGTCGAGATACGGGAGGGTCGGTTCCGGGAAGACCTCTTCTACCGCCTAAACGTGGTTCCCATCGAGATCCCACCCCTCCGGAACCGGAGGGAGGATATACCCATGCTGGTCCGGCATTTCGTGGACCTGTTGGAAAAGACCGACCGAGTGACTCCGAGAGAGATCTCCAATGCTGCCCTGGAAAGACTCCAATCCTTGGATTGGCCTGGAAACGTTCGGGAACTCCGGAATACTGTGGAACGACTCCTGATTCTTTCCGGCAGTGACGTCATCGGGGCTCAGGACGTGGAATTCCTGGCTTCTGGAGGAGAGGGTGGGGGGGCTCTTGGGGCTGAGCTTCTCCAAGCTGACAGCTTCTCCGAGTTCAAGGAGCAGGCCGAGCGTGTCTACCTCCTCCAAAAGCTCCGTGAGCATGACTGGAACGTATCGGAGACGGCGCGGAGCGTTGATATGCCCCGCTCGAATCTCTACAAGAAAATCGAGCGTTACGGGCTGATCCGGGAAGATTGATCCGGGTGACCCCGACGACCCCTATCGACGGATCTCGGCTCCGTTGGGGAGGGCGTAAAGAGCCTCCAGCGTTCGGAAGTCCCTGGCCGTGAGACGTGTGGCTGTGTTGCGGGGGAACATGACGTCCCGGGGGTTGTCACTGTGGGGAAGACCGAGCGCGTGCCCCATCTCATGGGCCGCCACCAACTCCACCTGCGCCGAGGCCAATTCCTGCTGGGGGTTCGCGGGGTCGTGGGTGGCAAGCATCAGCCCGAGAATCCGGACTTGAACCTCCCCCCCTCTCTCCCTCCATTCCACTCCGGCTCGACCCAGTCGGCCATCTTCAACGATTTGAGCCCATTCGATGGTTATGTCGGGGGTCTCTCCCCTTCCACGAGTGCGAATGGACAGGGGAATCGGGTGTCCATGCCAAGCTTGGACGCCTCGAACAGCCGCCCGTTGGAATTCCCGAGCCAGTTGGGGCGGTAGGCCCGTCGGTTCCGGAACCCACACCCGAATAACCTGTGTGTCTTCGGGCCACCGGAGAAGCCTGAGACTTCCCTCGGCTTCGACCTCGGCGCAGAGATAGCCTACATCGATACAGACCTCCCGTGCAGGGAGAAACGACTCCGGCGCCTCGGATACCTCGGCGACCGTCTCGGTTTGTTGTCTGGCAGTGCACTCCTGCGGCGAGAGGCCTTGGCATTCGGCCGGGAGCCCGGCTTCCTCATTTACTTCCCGTGCTTCTCGCGAGATGATGACGAGGCCCACCACCACCAGCCCCACAAAAGTCAGGGCAGAAATGGGAGATCGGATGAGGGGTCGATAGGCCATGGGTCCCCTGGGGGGAGGTCAGCGTTTTGCCAACGACCGCAGGATTGTCGTCGACGGGTGTCTCTTTCTACGTTAGACCAGTCTTGGGAAGAGGGAAACCCGGAGGTTTTATGGAACCGCTCTCACTGATTCTGCTCTTAGTTGTGTGGATGGCCAGTTCTTCGGGGACCGGACTCCTCCTGGCCCTCCTGGCCAAACGCATCCACCCGGGCCTGAGCATGATCAAGCTTTGGCTTTTCTACACAGTCTTGATGGCCGTGTTGGTGGGTTTGGTGTTCCTCATCGGCTGGTTTTGAGGGAACGGATGAGGCGGACGCCGTGTACTTCTTCTCCGGTTCGTTCCCCCGGGAGTTCTCTGGGGGATGCTCGAGAAACGAGATCTGGTCCATTCAACTGCCCATATGCAAGTAATCCCCCGAAATCTGCGCATTCTCCGGGACTGGTTCCGGTTTGGCCTTATCACCCTCGTTCTTTTTCTGCTGATTCGGGGGTTCCTCCTAGAAGCCTTCACTATCCCCACTGCATCCATGGAGGGAACCCTTCTGGTGGGCGACTTCTTGTTCGTCAACAAGGCCCTTTACGGCGCCGAGATCCCCGGGACTGAGGCCCGACTCCCCGCGATTCGGGATCCCGCCCGGGAGGATGTCGTGGTATTTCGGCCTCCCCACGATCCATCTCGGGTCTACGTGAAGAGGGTAGTGGGCATTCCCGGGGACACGTTGGAGATGAGGCGAAAACAGCTCTTCCTGAACGGAATCCCCAAAGAGGAGGCCTACGCTCGGCACATGGACGACCGGAGAGATGCCGTACACCCCGGGATGAGGTGGCAATCGGACTTCCTGTCTTCCTCCGGACCGATCAGAGGGTACCAGCCTTCCAGGGACAACTGGGGCCCTCTGGTGGTTCCGCATAACAGGTTTTTTGTCCTCGGGGACAACCGGGACAACAGTGAGGATTCCCGTTACTGGGGATTCATCGGTAGGGAGGACATCAGGGGCCACCCCTGGATGGTTTACCTTTCCCTCCGGGCAGAGGACGGTTTTTCAGCCGGGTGGTTACGAAGGGTTCGCTGGGATCGGGTGGGCCATTTTGTCCACTAACCCCGGTAGGGGAGGGGGGAGGAGTTGCGCCAATCCTCCGATAACCGTTTTATTCTGTGACCCCTTTCCCTTTGAGGCTTCATTGTTCCGTCGTCCAAGAGGTTCGAGAGAATGAAATTCCCCTCCAAACGAGGACAGTTCCGAGAGGGGTCATTGGACCAGTACCTGAAGGAGATCAGTGCCTACCCCCTCATCGACAAGGCCGAAGAGGTGCGTCTGGCGAAGGAGATCCGGAAGGGAAAGGAATCTGCCCTCAACAAGCTGGTCCGGTCCAACCTTCGGTTCGTGGTTTCAGTAGCCAAGAAGTACCAGAACCAGGGGGTCCCGCTACCCGACCTCATCAATGAAGGAAATCTGGGCCTGATCAGGGCGGCCCATAAGTTCGACGAGACCAAGGGGATCAAGTTCATCAG
>JBDHMC010000022.1:0-14570 GCA_039656355.1 Gemmatimonadota bacterium
CTCCATAACCAGGTCATCTCCGCCAACCCTTTCCTCCTCCTGGCGGAGTGGTTCAACGTCGAATACGAACGGAAGATATCCCCGACAGCCACCGTGGGCGCGATCGGATCGAGGGTTTCGGTTGACGACGGTGACGGAGTCTACACTAGCCTGAACGGGTTCTTCCGATATTACCCCCAAGGGGCAGCGCTCTCGGGGTTTTACATGGGAGGACGATTGGGAGTCCATCAGGGATCCGTCGACGACGGGTTCGAGGAGGAGGACGGACACACCTACGGTTTAGGCGTCGACATCGGATACAGCTGGCTTCTGGGAGAGAGTCGATCCTTCTACATCGGGCTCGGGATCGGAGCCACCCGGCTCTTCGGAGGGGACCTGGACGATGATAGGGTTGTCCTTCCAAGCATCCGACTCATAAACATAGGTATTGCATTCTGAAGCCGGTACACCTGAGATGAAGAGGAAGAGGCCGCCGGAGGAGGACCCATGAGAACGAATGGAAGAGTCCTGGCCATCCCCGCCCTCGTCTTCTTGGTTCTGTCTCCTCTCCAAGTGCAAGCGCAGGAAGTGGCGAGGGAGCCCGTTTCCCACCAGCACGTCATCTCGGGGAGCCCCCTCCTTCTCATCGCCGGTTCATTCAACGCCGAGTATGAGCGGATGTTGGCTGAGAGCCTGACGGTGGGTATCGCCGGTGGGTGGTTGGATCTTGGCGAGGAGGAAAACACGAGCGTAACCGGGTTCCTCCGTTTTTATCCCCAGGAAGCTGCTTTCACCGGGTATTACCTCGGTAGCCGGGCGGGCTTCTACCGGGTGGACGACGGAGGGGACCCGAGTAATGCCTTCGGCATTGGTGTGGACATTGGGTATGCGTGGGTTCTCGGACCCGGGAGGTCGTTTTATGTGGGGCTGGGAATGGGGGCCACGCATCTCTTCTCCGGGAATCTAGGTGACGCTTCCAGGACGATCCCATCCCTTCGCGTCATCGACATAGGCATCGCTTTCTAGAGCCAGGGGGAATTCCCTACTCATAGTGTTCATGGGTCGTTTTTTGACCTAGATCTTGGGGTGCCGGCGATCGTTGGCGGCACACGACGAAAAAAAACCGCATGAATCCTGGGTGTGGCCCTTCCCCCCGTTGCCACCCCTGGCGCCTCCCCGATACAATTGTTCGTCCCCCCCTGTTCGAGGGCCTGCGTTCGACCACATACAGCTGAGAGAGCCGACCAAGGCGCCGTGTCCTTCGTCCACCTTCACACCCACTCAGAATACTCCCTCCTGGACGGAGCCAACCGAATCTCGGACCTGATCCGTCGTGCTCAGGAGTTCGAGATGCCTGCCCTGGCCCTCACCGATCATGGGTGCCTTTTCGGGGCCTGGACCTTCCAGAAGACCGCCCGGAAGCAGGGGATAAAGCCCATCATCGGGATGGAAGCCTACGTAGCCCCGGGCAACCGAAAGGAACGTGTGCGGGCAGGCCAGGGAGAGCGAGCCTACTACCACCTCCTTCTCCTCGCCCGGGACCTGGAGGGCTACCGAAACCTCGTAAAGCTCTCGTCCATCGGGTACACGGAGGGGTTCTACATGCGGCCCCGGGTGGACCGGGAAGTCCTGGCTCAATATTCCGAAGGCCTCATCGTCAGCTCGGCCTGTATGGCGGGCGAGGTCAACCGGCATCTTCTGGCGGACAACTGGGACGGCGCGAAAGAGGCGGCTGAATGGTATGCCACCAACTTCAAGGACCGCTACTACCTGGAAGTCCAGGCCCATAACACCGAGGGCCAACAGAAGCTCAACCAGGACGTCTTTCGCCTGTCGGAGGAAATGGGCCTTCCCGTTATTGCCACAAACGACACCCACTTCCTTCAGAAAGAAGACCACGAAGCCCACGATGTACTTCTCTGCATCGGCTTGGGGAAAGACCACAGCGACCCCAACCGGATGCGTTACGACGACGGGCTTTACTTCAAATCTTCTCAGGAGGTCCAGGAGTTCTTCCCCGACCATCCGGAGGTCCTGGAAAACACTCTGAAGATTGCCGACGAAGTGGACCTGGAGATGCCGACCCAGGTTCACCTCCCGGAGTTCCCTCTGCCCGAGGAATACGAGGACCCCAACGACTATCTGGTTTACCTGGCCACGAAGGGCGCCAAGGAACGGTTTGGAGATTCCCTCTCGGATACGATCCAGGACCGCCTGGATTATGAGTTGGGAATTATCGTCGAGACGGGTTATGCAGGGTACTTCCTCATCGTCTGGGACTTCATTGATTGGGCACGGAGGAACGGGATACCTGTGGGGCCCGGGAGAGGCTCTGCCGCCGGCTCTTTGGTGGCCTACTCCCTAGGAATCACAAACATCGATCCTCTGGAGTTCGATCTTCTCTTCGAACGCTTTCTGAACCCAGAGCGCATCTCGATGCCTGATATCGACATCGACTTCTGTTTCGAGCGTCGAGGAGAGGTCATCGAGTACACCAGGGAGAAATACGGCCGGGAAGCCGTGGGCCAGATCATCACCTTCGGCACCATGAAAAGCAGGGCGGTGATCCGCGACGTAGGCCGGACCCTGGGATTCGAGCCCGGGGAAACGGACAAGATAGCAAAGCTCATTCCCAACGCTCCCGGGCAGGCCTTCACGGTGGAGAAAGCCGTGAAGAAACTCCCTGAGGTCAAAACCTTTTATGAGATGGACGAAAGGCACCGGCAGCTCTTCGATTACTCCATGACGCTGGAGGGGCTGAGTCGGCACGCCTCCGTCCACGCTGCCGGCGTCGTGATTGCACCGGGACCGCTGGACGAGTACGTGCCTGTCTGCGTCCAGCAATCGAAGGCAGGAGGATCTTCAGGTATTGCGGGGGCAGGTAACGGAAGAAACGGGAACGGACGGAATGGAGCCGGCTCGGCGTCAGGGGCTTCCAGCAATGGCGCCACCGGGGCAAAGACCCGGAATGGTGATGAGGCCGTTGTCGTCACTCAGTACGACATGAACTGCCTCGAAGACGCCGGCATGCTGAAAATGGACTTTCTGGGCCTGAAGACTCTAACCGTCATTCATGATGCTGTTGAGTCCATCAAGGCTCGATTGGGGGCTATCAAGCATCCCGAGAGCGGAGCCACGTACGAGGCCATCGACGACGTCCCCCTGGATGACCCCGCGGTATACGCCATGCTCGCCCATGGGGGAACCTCCGGCATCTTCCAGTTCGAATCCTCCCTGGCCCTGGACAAACTCAGGGCCATGCGATGCGACCGGTTCGAGGATCTGGTGGCGACGAATGCTCTGATTCGCCCGGGCCCCTTGGATTCAGGGATGACCGACGTCTACATCCGGAGAAAGCTGGGCCAGGAGCCGGTGCGGTATCTCCATCCGGATCTCGAGAGCACCCTTGAACCCACCTACGGGATCATCGTCTACCAGGAACAGGTGATGCGGATCGCCAACGTCCTGGCTGGATACTCTCTGGGTGAGGCCGACGTACTCAGGAAAGCGGTAGGCAAGAAGATCCCCGAGCTCATTCAGAAAGAACTCGGGAAATTCAAGGAAAAGGCAGCGGAGAGAGGCGTGGACCGCCACACCGCGGCCGAACTGGCGGATCAGATCGAGACCTTCGGTCGCTACGGGTTCAACAAAAGCCATAGTGCCGCGTACTCCCTGCTTTCTTATCACACGGCTTGGTTGAAAGCCCATTATCCTGCCGAGTTCATGGCGGCCCTCCTTTCATCGGTCTTGGACAAGACCGACGATGTAGTGAAGTACATCGGGGAATGCCGGGAGCTTCATCGCCACCTCCCAGGCGTGGACCAACCTCTCGAGGTCCTCCCACCGGACGTCAATGAGTCCGGCTGGAAGTTCACGGTGGTGAGCGAGGAGCAGATCAGGTTCGGATTGGGAGCCGTACGGGGTGTTGGAGCTGGAGCTGTCCAATCCATCCTTTTCGCTCGGGAGGAGAAGGGACCCTTCACCTCCCTCTTCGAGTTCCTGGAACGCATCGACCTCCGGCTCCTGAATAAGCGGGCGGCCGAGGCCCTCATCGCCGCGGGCGCCCTGGACGCCTTCGGTCACCGGGCCCAGCTCCTGGCCGGGCTCGACGTGGCGTACTCTGAGGTTCAGGCTCGGCAAGCCGAGGAGGCCGCAGGGCAGGCTTCTCTCTTCGGAGGAGCCGAGTCGAACCTCCGACGGCCCGATCCGGATTTGCCCGAAGTCCCAGTCTGGTCAGAGGCGGATCGCCTCACTCGAGAGAAGGAATCCCTGGGATTCTACATCTCCGGACATCCTCTGGACCGTTACCGCTCGGTTGTGGAGGCCTTTGCCCCCGTGACTACGGCGACCCTCAAGAGTTTCCCGGGAATACCCATCGAGTTGGCCTGCGTCGTAACTCAGGTCTCCCGACAGATCTCTCGTCGGGACAGTTCAGAATGGGGCAAGCTCCTGGTAGAGGATTTTGCCGGCACGGCCACCGTCCTGGCCTTCAAGGAGGCTTGGCAAGGTGCAAGGGAAATCCTCGATCAGGACGCGGTTGTTCTGATCAGGGGAAAAGTCAGCTCACGGGAACGGGACGAAGAGGACCCGCCCATCTTTCTCGACGGTGCTGAGTTTTTGGAGGGAGTCCCCGCCTCAGGGAAACTAGCCATCCAGATCGAGCTGGAGTTTGGTGAGCCGCCCAAGGAGGGCGCGTTCCAGGAGGCCAAGAAGATCCTGGCATCCCACCCGGGAGTGGCCCAGGTCGAAGTCTTGGTACAAACGGGGAATGGACTCGGTGCTCCCCGCCTCCGGTCCCGGAGCATGAAGGCCGACCCAGGCCCCGATACCCTGAAAGCCCTGGAGAAGCTCTTCGGAGCCTCCCACGTAAGGCTTGTAAGGACAGTCTCCGAAAAATCCGATTGAGGGGGGTAGGCCCGCCTATTTCTTCTTTTTGAAGATCTTCCCCAGAGCCTTTTTGGGATCGGGCCCGGTGGTACACTCAGGTTGGGAAGGCCTGATCGGAGGTGGTGGCCCCGGGGGCTTTGGGGTGCAAGGGGGCTTCGGAATCTTCATGCCACGCTTCCTGTCTCTCGGAGCATGCTGCCTGCGGCTCTTGGCCATGGCAACCTCTTTCGCTGTGATCCAAGATACCCTACGGGCTGGAGCCGGCGATCGGTTCAGCGTGGGCTGTACCCACTCCCCGTAAGACCAATGGGGTTGGCGAAAATCCAAGGTTTTAGCCGAAAGAACACGTTCCCCACTCGAGCTCCAAAGGTGTAGACCTCCACCCGGTAGAGCCCAGCCCTGGGTGGTTCCCACTCCAACTCCGGTCCCAGAATCCACTCTACCTCTCTGCCGTTTCGAACGATTCTGTAGACCACCTTCCGGCCCGGGGCCTCTTCAAAACCACCTCGAAGCACCATCCCGGATCGAGCCGGGACGTCCGCTCCCATGGGTGCGCCATATCCGTCCGCCAACACCACCCTCAGTCGGAATGCACGGGCCGCCAG
This sequence comes from Gemmatimonadota bacterium, assembly GCA_039656355.1. Lineage (GTDB taxonomy): Bacteria > Gemmatimonadota > Gemmatimonadetes > Longimicrobiales > Gaopeijiaceae > JABDNZ01. The sequence goes on from JBDHMC010000022.1 coordinate 5,472, forward strand.
GGGATCTCCCAAGGAGATAAAGAGCTCACCCCTTCGTAACCCCGCCGTGATAACACCCTGTGCCCAGACCGGATCCGACGGAAGGGGTCCGTCCACAGCAAGATGAGATACCAGGGTCCGGAAAAAGGGCCCGTAAGAAGGGATGAGGACCGGCCCGAACCTCAGCTTTGGGTGGACATTCAGACCGGCGGTGGCGGTCAGGGGTCCGCCCTGGCGAATGGAGTCGTAGGCAGCCACCGCAGGAGTACTGAAGCCCTCTCGCATGGAATGAAGCAGCGATTCGTCGGCTAATCCCAAGGGATATCCGATAACCGAGGTGAGAAGGTGATAAAGGCTCCACGGCCCCTTGAGCCGCCGCCGCGAGGACTCCGAAAGGTCCAGCACCTCCCACCCCTGAACACCGACAATCCTCTGATGGATCCACCGCTCACTCTCCCGGGGGCCCCGACTGTGGACGATCATGGAAGTCGCCCCATGGTTGTCAAGAAACCCACGGAAAGACCCCAGACTTCCGGTCCACTGTCTATAGGTAGAGTCCACGCCCATGGCCAGAACCTTCCCCGCCTCGGGCGCCCGGAGCTCCACCGCCCCGTCGATGAGGACCCCGTCGAAAAACTCCGGCTCCCACAACTCCCAACCGGGCCTTCGATCATCAGGAGGGTGATCCCCGATCACGACGAAGTCCAAACCGGCGGAAGACGCGGCCGCAGCCACCTGCTCACGGGTCCCCCAGGCGTCATGGGAACGCTCGGTATGGACTGAAAACACACCGGAAACCAGGGTCCTCTCCGCAGTGGGAAGGGCCAGGTTGGATTCGGTCTGATCTGAAAGTTCGACTCGACTGAAGGCGGTGGTGAAATACCCTGCCGCCATGTAGAGACCCAGTGCGACAAAAATAAACCGCCGAAGTCGCCTCCGCGGACGCCCCTTTCCGCTCATCTCCACCGTCTCTCCTCTCAGGAGACCAAGGAGCAACTGGCCGTGGCGCTCGGTAGCCCCCTGCCTCTTTCTGATGACTTCTCGGCCAGCCTCCGCCATGGCCCGGGCTTCATCCCCGGCCTCCAGGAGCTCCCTGACCACTTCCATAGGCCTGTCGGTGATTCGTATTCCGCCCCCCTCTTCCAGGGCACCGACCACATCCCGGAAGTTCTCGTGCAGGGGTCCGATCAGAGTCGGCTTCCCAAGAGCCACCGGCTCAATCGGGTCGGAGCCCCCCAGGGGAACTAAGCTGCGGCCCACAATGGCGACATCCGCCAAAGCGTAAGCTTTCGTCAGCTCTCCCATGGTATCAAGGAGGAAAAGGTCTCCACCTTCGCCGCCGGTGCTGCCGCCCGAGCCTGGGCCACCAACACATCCATCCGGTCGTTCGCTCCTGCGAACCACATCAGGCGCCAGCCGCGCCACTTCCTCGAATCTCTCGGGTTTCCGGGGAACGAGAATCAACTGAACCTCGGGCGGCCGATTTCGGATCAGGAGATCCTCCTCACCGGGCCCCGTGGATCCGGCCACCACCACGGGCCGAGACGGGTCGATTCCCATGGCGGCGCTCAACTCGGTGGCACCCTCCACCTCGTCTACCAGCCTCACCGTATCCCACTTCATGGTATCGGTCACGGTGACTCTTTCGGGAGGGGTTCCCAACTCCCGAAACCGTTCAGCATAGGCTTCGGTCTGCGCAGCCACCGCCGTCAGCCCCTCGAACATGGGCCGCACCCACCAACGGGCCCATCGGTAGGTCCCAAAACTGGAGTCACTCAGGCGCCCATTGATCACCACCAGGGGAATCCCCCGCTGACGACATTCCTGGGCCAGATTAGGCCAGACCTCCAGCTCCATGAGGGCGACGACCTGGGGATTTATGCGATCCAAAAACCGTCCGACCATCCAGGAAAAGTCGAAGGGGAATCGAACCACGGCATGTTGGTGTCCGTAGAGCTCTCGGGCCCTATCGAACCCCGTATTGGTGGTGGCGCTGATTACCACCCGGACCGCCGGTGAGTCGGATGGGTTGAGGTGGGCCACCAAATCCCGAGTAGCATTGATTTCCCCAACGCTCACCCCATGCAGGAGAAGGGTCGGGCAGCCGTCCTTCGGGAGCGCGGGCGTCTTCCCGAAACGGCCTTTCCAATCCGTACGCCATTTCCCGGTCCGGAGAAGACCGATTGCGAGGACGGGACTGGACACCAGAGCCCCAATGGCGTAGAGAAGATCGTAAGGTCGCTTCATTTCCAGCGGAGGAGGTCGTCTCCCCGTTTGTCGGTAACGCACTAGATGGCTAGGCTGGCCGGAACGTCCAGCCTACCTTAGACACCGAAACTAATGCTAGCCCCTTCTTTCGCGAAAACGAACGGATGAGCAGCGAAATCCTCTCTGCCCCGCCCCGATCCGTCCTTCTGGTGCGACTCAGCGCCCGGGGAGACATCGTTTTCTCCTCTCCCCTGGTCCGGGCATTCAGGAGAACCTACCCGGACACCCGGCTCACATGGATGGCCGAATCCCACACCAAGGACCTCATTGAACATCACCCGGAGGTCGACGATGTCATCGTTGTGGATCGGAACGGCTGGAAACAACTGTGGAAGGCCCGCCGGCTAGGTGCGCTCTTTCGGGAGATCAAGAAGCTTGTCCGGGACCTCCGAAGGCGAGATTTCGATGTAGCCATCGATCTCCAGGGCCTCCTCCGAAGCGGCGTCATGACGTACCTCTCAGGGGCGCCCGTCCGGATCGGGTTGGGATCCAAGGAGGGGAGTAAGCTCCTCATGACTCACATCCTCTCCCGAATCGAAGGGGACCGCCGGAAGATCAGCTCCGAATACCGGTACCTGGCCACTGTGTTAGGGCTGGATATAGGGGACTTCAAGATGGAAGTCCCCCTGGCGACGGAGGACAGAGGATGGGCGAAGGGCAAGGAAGAAGAACTGGCCCTCCAGAGTGGCTTTCTGGTCGCCCTACCCTTCACGACCACCCCACAAAAACACTGGCGGGAAGATCGTTGGGCACAACTCATGGACCGGGTCTCCGGTGAGCTCGGGTTCCCAGCCGTGATTCTCGGAGGACCTGAGGATAGGGCGGGCCTGGACCGGATCCGGGCCATGACCCGCACCCAGCCGGTGAGCCTGGTCGGCGAGACCACACTCACCCAGGCCAGCGCCATGGTGCAACGAGCCTCCTTGGTGATCGGCGTCGACACGGGCCTCTCCCACATGGGAATCGCCTTCGATCGGCCGACCGTCACCATTTTCGGATCCAACATCCCTTACACGCAGCCACCGACAGACCGGGCCAAGGTGATCGTCAATTGGTTGGAATGCTCTCCCTGCAAAGGGAACCCGACCTGCGACGGGGCATTTACCTGCACCGAGCTCATCTCTGTGGATCAGGTGATGGAAACGGCCACGGAGGTACTGGGAAACCATGAGCGGGAGAGAGCCCGGTTGAGAAGCCTGCCGGATCCCGAGAAGGGCCCTGGGAATGGAGAGCCCGAATCTTGAGAATCCTCCATCTGGAGGCTGGGACCCACATGTACGGAGGGGCCCTCCAGGTCCTCCTTCTGGTGGAAGGTCTCCAGCGCCGGGGTATCGAGAACCTTCTGGTGGTCCCGGAAGGAAGCGACGTCCAGGCACAAGCGTCGAGTAGGGGTTTACCCCTCCACCCCCTCCCGCTGGCCGGAGAGGCAGACCTCCTCTTCCCTGCCCGTTTTCGAAGTCTGATCCTCTCAACGGCCCCTGACCTGGTCCACCTCCATTCCCGACGAGGAGCCGATACGCTTGGAGGCCTGGGAGCCCAGTGGGCAGGGGTCCCGGTGGTGCTGACGAGGAGGGTGGACAACCCTGAACCCTCCTGGGCTGTGGGCGCCAAATACCGCCTCTACGACCGAGTCATCACCATATCCCATGCGATTCGGGAGGTCCTCATCCAGCAGGGGGTGGATTCCGACAAAATTCGATGCGTCCACAGTGCCTTGGATCCGAGTCCGTTCGACCAACCCTGTCGGCGGGAGGGATTCCTGAAGGAGTTCGGGCTGGCCCCCGACGACCAGATCGTGGGGATGGCTGCCCAGTTCATCCCCAGAAAGGGCCACGACCTCCTCCTCCAGGCCGTACCAGCCATCCTCCGGGACCATCCCCGGGCCCGTTTCCTCCTTTTCGGGCGAGGTCCGCTCCACGCGGACATCTCAGCGAGGGTAAGGGAGGCCGGTCTGGACGGAACGGTCGGGTTACCCGGGTTCCGGGATGACCTCCCGGACCTCCTCCCCTGCATGGACGTTCTGGTCCACCCGGCTACCATGGAAGGCCTGGGAATCATCATCCTCCAAGCCGGTGCTTCCGGTCTCCCCGTGGTGGCGTCGGCGGCAGGAGGGATTCCCGAAGCGATCGTCGATCAGGAGACGGGCCTTCTGATCCCACCGAATGACCCTGTGGCCATGGCATCCTCCATTTCGACTTTGTTGGCCGATCCGGCCCGTGCCCGCACCATGGGTGAGGCAGGTCGGGAACGTATCCAAAAGGAGTTTTCCGTGAACCGAATGGTGGACGGGAATCTCAGCGTGTACCAGGATCTTCTTTCACACAAATGTTAGCCAACAACACCGTGAACCCCGTAGCTTATGCGGGAGAGAACATTCAGAAGAGTCTCATCGGGCGCATCAGCTCGGGTGAGGAGCGAATTCGGTAGATGGAAAAAGGATTCGACTTTTCCACCCTCCCCGTCATAGGGAGAGAGGAGATCCAGGAGAGTCTTCTTTCCAACCTCCAGTCGGCCCTGGACGGTCAAGGCCGGACTCTGCTGCTGACGGGGGAACGTGGTACAGGGAAGACCCATCTCTGCCGTTTTCTCCTAAGCGAAGCCGAACGCAAGGGCTTCAGCGTGGTCCTGGGAAGGGCCTATCGGGCTGAGGCGGGGGTCCCCTACTCCCTCTTCTCCGACGCATTCCTGCCCCTCCTTCGAGCCCAGCCCCCGGAAGCGTTGACGGTCCTCACCCGGGGCGGGGCCTCCGAACTGGCCCCCCTCTTCCCCGGGCTCTTGTCGTCGGAGGAACCGAACCGCCCAGCGAGCTTCGAGAGCTCCAGCGAAACACGGACACGAATCCTATGGACCTTCGTCGAACTCCTCCGAGGGTTATCGGAGCGGGACCCCCTCTGCATCGTCCTGGAAGATCTCCAATGGGCTGATCCTTCTTCTCTGGAGATGATCCACTTCCTGGCGCGACAACTGACTGACCGACCCACCCTTCTCCTCCTCTCCAGGGATCAGACGGTAACCGGAGAGCATGAGGAGCTTGCCGAGATGGAGCGCTCTCTCCTGGGGCAGGGAGTCGCTACGGGGGTCTCCCTCGAGCCCTTCACTCGGGAAGAGACCGGGGCCCTGCTGAAGAAAGCGTTCGGTATCGAAGAAGAGGTCGCGGGGGAATTCACGGACCATCTCCACCAATGGACCCAGGGAAACCCTTTCTTCCTCGAGGAGACCCTCCAGAGTCTCGTTCGGTCAGGGCGCCTGTACCGGAAGGGTGGATCCTGGCTGGGATGGGAAACCCGGGAGTTGGAGCTCCCCCGTACGGTCCGGGAGGCCATACTGGCTCGCCTGGCCAAGCTACCCCAGGACGCTCGGACCCTGGCCGAACTGGCTGCGATTCTTGGGGTCCGGGCTCCCTTTTCCTTACTCCAAACCCTCAGTCCCCTCCCGGAAACTGAGCTCCTCGAGAATCTGGATCTCCTCGTCCACCGGGACGTCCTCACCGAGGGAATGGGGGAAGAAGGAGTGGTATACGACTTCCGACGACCCCTGGTTCGGGAATCCCTTCTAAAGGACATGGGTCTCGCCCGGGCCCAGATTCTCCACGGCCGGGTAGCCAATACTCTGGAGGAACGCTCTGGGAACCTGGGCCCGGTCCACACCTCTCTCCTGGCCTACCACCACCTCCAAGCGGCGGGCCAGGGCACCCCGGGCGCCATCGTCCACCTCACCCGAGCGGGCCGGGACGCCCTTGGTCGATTCGGAAACACGGAGGCTGCCCGATATCTCCGAGCCGCCCTTTTACAAATGGACCGCCGGGAGTCCAGAGGGGAGCCCCCCGTGGAACTGGAGGGTGGCAGACGAAAGGTCCTGGAGGATCTGGCCAAAGCGCAGAGTCGCATGGGTGAGTATGCCGAAGCCATCCCGCTATGGGAGGAGGCTCGAGAGCTGGCGGAAGAAGAAGGGGCCCTGGAGGACGCCGCCGAGTGCAGACGCCGAATCGGAATCATCAAGAGCTATCATGGGGACCCCAAGGGCGCCGTCGATGCGTACGACTCCATCCTCTCCTCCCCACCCGACGGCCTCTCTCCGCACCTCCTGGCCCGGACCCGTCTCCGTCGGGGAATCGCTTTGGAGGAGTTGGGGAGGCTGGAAGAGGCACAGAAGGATCTGGAGGACGTCCTCCAAATCGCGGAAGAGCTACAGGATCCCGTGATTCTTGCGCAGGCGCACCGAGCTTTGGTGCTTCTTTACATCTGGACCGCACAGCCGGACCAGGTTCGACTACATGCGGATAGGGCCATGGAGTTGGCCAGGAGTTCTGGCGCCTTGAGTGTGGAGTTCTGGACCAACTGGGGCCTTGCCGTCCTGGAGGGACTCCTGGGCGACACCCAACTCATGGCAGAACACATCCAGGAAGCGAACAGGGTCGCCCAGGAGCTTCGGTCCCCTCTTCTCAGGCTGCGCAGCGCCGAGGTAGCCATTGAACATGCCGCCTCCAGTGGGCAATGGGACTCGGGGATCATCATTGGGGAGCAGGCCATCGCCCTCGCCCGGGGTCTTTCCCAGAACACCATCCTGCCCCGGGTTCTGGTCTGGACCTCGCTGATTTACCTGGGTCGCGGAGAGACCGACCTGGCCCGGCCGCTCATTGAGGAGGCTTGGGAGGTTTCCGGGGCCGGCGCGAACGGGACACCCAACGTGCATGGCGCCATTCCGGCCTACATCGGGAAGGGATATCTGGCCCTGGCGGAGGGAGATATCGACGAGGCCATCCGGATCGGACGGGCAGGCCTGGAAATCGCCGACCGTGTGGGGTACGGCCTCTGGGCCATCCATCGACTCGTGCCTCTCCTTGCCGAGTCCTACCTGTGGAAGGGGGACCTGGAGGGCGCCAGGGAGATGGGAGAGCGGCTGCGAAGTGGCTCCACGGGAATCAAGCACAGGCTGGGGCTCGCCTGGGCTCAAACCTGTGAGGCGCTCGTAACCTGGCTGGAAGGAGACCCCGTGAAAGGGGCCGATCTGATGGAGGAGGCGGCCCAGGCCCTGGAGGACGTCCCCATCATAGGAGACGCGGCCCGTCTGAGACGGCTGAAAGCCGGACGCCTCGCTGAGATCGGGGACCGGAAGGGAGCCTTGGAAGAGCTGGCCAGGGTTCACGAGATCTTTCTGAGCCTGGGGGCAGAGGTGGAGTTGGAGAAGACCAGGGTGATGTTCCGGGAGTTGGATGCGCGCCCCCCCCGAAGAGCTCCCGTTGGTGAAGGGGATCTCTCATCCAGGGAGTTGGAGATCGCACGGCTTGTGGAAGGAAGAAAGTCCAACAAGGCCATCGCCCGAACCTTGGGGATATCACCGCGGACGGTCAGCACCCACCTCTCTAACATTTTCCAGAAGTTGGGGATCGTCTCCCGAGGGGAGTTAGCCGATTATATCAGGTCTGAAGGGCTCTCGGACGGGTAGCGGAAGATGACCACCGAGGGACGTAGTGGCAGGGTGCTCGTCGTGGGCGGCGGTGTCATCGGCCTCTGCACCGCGTACTACCTCACCCGTGCCGGGGCACAGGTTCTGCTCCTGGAGCGAGACGAAATAGGCTCCGGCGCCTCCGCAGGTAACGCCGGCGCTGTGGCTCCGGGTCACGGTCCCATGGCCCGGCCCGGTCGCAGGAGCATGTTCACCGAAGCATGAAGGTGTTGGGCCCTCTGGGACACATAGGGCGCCACCTCTTCGAAGAGTTGGTCCAAGAGGAACAACTCGACTGCCAGTTCCAGCCCAACGGCTATTACGAGGTCTACCGAACCCAGAAGGGCTTCGACGGCGCTCAAACAGAAATCCCCCTTCAGCGGGACCATGGATATGACACCCAAGCCCTTCCGGGTCCGGTCCTGGAGGAGATGGAACCGGCCTTGAGGTCGGGAACGACGGGCGGCCTCTTCTTCCCGGAGGCAGCCACCCTGGACCCGGGACGTTTCCTGTCCGAGCTGGCCCGGGCAGCGGTGGATCGGGGCATGGAGCTTCGGACCGGTGCGAAGGTCGTGGAAGTGGTTTCAAAAGGCAGACGCGTCTCTGGCGTCCGGTTGGAGGGCGGTGAAGAGGTGCAGGGAGACGTAGCAGTCCTCTCCACCGGAGCCTACAGTCTGGATTTGGCCCGGGCCGGCGGGCTGCATCTGCCCATTCAACCCGCCAAAGGATACCATCGGGATCTTCCCGCGGGGGACGGGGGCATCAACCAGTTGAACCTCACGATGATGCTCGGCGAGCGGTACGTATTCTGCACTCCCATGGGGGACTTCCTGCGGTTGGCTGGAACCCTGGAACTCTCAGGACTCAACCACAAGATCCTCCAACCGCGCCTGGAGAACCTCACCGACTCGGCCGGTCGTTATCTGGCCGGTCTGGAGGGTGGCCGTTCGCGGGACGATTGGGTCGGCCTCCGACCCGTTACTCCCGACGGACTTCCGGTGGTGGGTCCCGCGCCGGGCCTCGACGGTCTCTTTGTAGCCAATGGCCACGCGATGCTTGGACTTACCCTGGGGCCCGTTACTGGGAAACTTCTGGCGGAATGGATCGTGAGGGGCGCGCCTTCAGAGGATCTCTCGGCCCTGGTGCCGGATCGTTTCTAACCGAAACCGGATCGATTCGCCGAACCGCCTCAAAACCGAGGAAGAGAAAATGGCCCAGGATTGGTCCCCTCCCTCTAATTGGATCCGAATCACCACCCTGGACGTGCATACCGCCGGAGAGCCACTTCGGATCATCACGGGCGGACTCCCCCCCATTCCAGGAAAGACGATTCTGGAGAAGCGTCGACACGCCCGAGAGAATTGGGATCATTTCCGAACAGCCCTCATGTGGTAACCACGAGGACAT
>JBDHMC010000023.1:0-12248 GCA_039656355.1 Gemmatimonadota bacterium
TCGGTCCCCCCGCCTCCTCAGTTGGAGTCCCCAGGGGCCCGAGCATGGCCACAACTTTGATGCCAGCAGGGCCCAGATGGAGTTCCATCGATTCCCCCTGCCCCGCAAGGAAAAGAACGTCGGTGGCCCGGCTCAGAATCTTGTCGGCTCCCGGAATGTCCGTGGGCAGGAAGAGGAGTAGGGTAGCGTCCGCCTCGGAGAAACCACCGGCCAGGTCATTCCAGCGTGGATGGCCGAGAATCTGCGCCGGATCAGAGGTAGCTGTACCGGCAGATGCGAAGAAGATCGCCTCATCCATGGCGGGTTGAGCAATGCGCTGCACCGAAGCCCCGTAGAGGAATGCATCCGAGACTCCCTCGCCGTTGGGAAGACCCAGAGCTTGGTGGAGAGAAGGGGCCTCCAGCCCAAGGTCCATAAGGAAGATCCTCAGGGTCTCCTGGGCCCAGTCCCCTGCGATGGCCACAGCCGCTTTGCTCGCCCATCCTTCGGCTTGGGCGAAGGGCGTCGCAGCCAGGGCCACGATTCGGCCTTTTCCGCCACCCGGAAGGATGGACGGACTGATTTCTTCCGGTACAAGCCCGGACTCGGCATCAAGGAAATGCCAACCTACGATTCCGTCGGCCATGAGACCCCAGAGCGGTGGTTGGATGCTTTCTTCGGGGGCGAGGACCAATGGACCCGGGGAGGTGTCCCACGCCCCTCCATATTTCAGAAGGTAATGTGCGCCCGTGGGGGGGGGCAATTACTTCCGCCCCATAGCCCTCTAGGTCGGTAGAGCCCGGGAGAAACCCCTGTGCGCGGCCGCACCCCACTTGCGCAGGGGCTCCCTAAGGAACGAACACCTGGGTCGGCGCGTCACCCCAAAGCAACTCCAGTTGATAGAACTCCCGGGCCAAGGGATGGAAAACGTGGACGACAAAGTCCACAAAATCGAGAAGGACCCACCGAGCCCGATCCAGCCCTTCGACATGAAGGGGGCGAAGACCGTCCTTGGCCAGCTGCCCCATTATGTGCTCGGCAATCGCACGGACCTGGATATCGGAGTTTCCAGTGGCAAGTACGAAGAAGTCGGTTGCCGTGGAGACACCCCTCAGGTCCAGAGCCACTACAGCCTCTGCTTTCCGATCCAGGGCCAATTCGGCGGCCTGGGCCACCTCCTTGGGCAGATCCTCAGAAGGGCTGTTCAATCCTCTTCTCGCTCCACGCAGACGTCTATCTCCACCTCGATCTCGGGGTGAAGGCGTACGACCACCTTTTCAGCCCCAAGGGCTTTCAGGGGCTCCTCGAGCATCACCTGCCGTTTCTCAATCTTGAAGTCAAGCCCCGTCGCGGACGCGCGGTCGGCAATGTCCCCAGGCGTCACGGAGCCAAACAGCTTTCCGTCCTCACCTGCCCGAGCATGGAAGGTCAAGGACATATGGTCGAGTTGAGATGCCCTCCGTTTCGCCTCAAGGTAGTCATGGCGGGCCCGCTCCTCGGATTGAGCCTTCTCCTCCTCGAGACGCCGGATGTTGGCCGCACTGGCTTCGTAGGCCAATCCTTGGGGAAGTAGGTAGTTGCGTCCGAAACCGGCCGCCACCTCTACGATCTCGCCGGGGTCTCCCAGGTTCTCCACGGTCTTGCGAAGAATCAGCTTCATGTGATCGTTCCTCGATACTTTTTCTCTCAGGCCTCAAGTCGGCTAGAAGCCCGCCGAGCCCTGAGGTCGAGCCAGGTATCTCCCAGCCCAAAAATAACGGCAGCCATGATCAAAAACGGCGCCACGAAAAGAAATCCTACCAGGAGAAGGACTCCCCCAAAGAGTGAAAGCCCACCTGTCAGGAAGAGGGCCACTGCAACACCTCTCACGGCGTACAGGGCTCCCATGAACACCACCGCGTTGGTCCCGACTCGCTCCATGACCCCCGAAGAAGCCAAGAGAGATACGACACCGAGAATCAGTACCCAGATCAACTGATCGTTGAACCGGAACTCTCTTAGAGGCCCGATTCCTTCCTCCGGGCTACCCGCCGGGCTACCCACCGGGCTACCCACCGGGCTACCTACTGGGCTTGGGCTCAGCTTTCTGAATAGCCACCAGGCCAGGCCAAGTGCCGAAAGGGAGGCCAATCCCAACAGAGCCGGGAAAATGAAGCTGTGAAGGGCAACCGTCTCCTGGGCCCAAGCCTCAAAAGCCTCCGGAAAACCTTCCGGCCCCATACTCACACGGACGGCCTGGACGAACGATCCCAAGGCAACCTGAAGCCTGGATTCCACCGCCCAGTCAACTATGGCCCACTCCCCCGGCCGTACCCAGAAGAGCAGCCCCATTCCGAGAAACGCACCGAACACCGCACCCAGCCCCCTCGGCAGGAATCGTTCACCCGGCCACCGAATGGAAAATGCCAGGAAGCACCCCCCCAGAAGGAGAGCCCACCCTCGTTCCACATACCATAGCCCCGAGGTCGGAGTCCCGAGGCACACCAGCGCCGTGGCGGAAGCGGCCAAACCCAGAGCCAACATCCGCCTGCAAGGCATGAAAAAAACCAGGAGGCCGAAGGGGATGGCGACCAGGACCCCGGGGTTCACCACCGAAGAGAGCCCTGTGGCGCCTATGAGGCCTACGGCACGCAGCCAGCCCCGACGGCCAGCGGGGGTGGTCCCTTCCATGAAGGCCTAGGCCTCGTGATCCCTGATGTAGGGCAGAAGGGCCAGATACCGTGCCCTTTTGATCGCGCTACCCAGGTGCCGCTGGAAACCCGAAGTCACCTTGGTGGTCCTCCGGGGAAGGATTTTCCCGGACTCGGTCAAAAACCGGGAAAGAGTGTTCACGTCCTTGTAGTTGAGGAGCTGGATCCGGGGACCCTCAACACGGCGGCGGCGGCCACGGCCACCAGAGAACTCAGGGGGGCTGGTCCGAGTCTCGTCTACTTCACCCTCTTCCTCGTCCTCGCCCCGCTTCGGCCGATTGTCTTCCTCGTCCTCATTGTCATCGTCTTTGGGGCGATCCGCCAGGATAGGCCGGGGCGCGAGAATCGACATGCCAGTCGTGGGCTCCCCTTCGTTCAAAACCACCAAATACCGCAGAAGGCCTTCGTCGAGCGTCAGAGCCCGCTCGAACTCGGGAAGAGCCGTCGGGTCCCCGTTGATTTGGGCTACCACATAATACCCGGTCTTATTTTTCTCGATGGGATAGGCCAACTGGCGGGCGCCCCAGTGGTCCACTGCGGTGACCTCTCCTTCTTTCCCAGTCACCAACTCGTGGTACCCCTCGAGCTTTTGGTTGATGGCCGCCTCGTCGAGGACGGCATCGAAGATATAGACTACTTCGTAAAGTCTCACGTCGGATCCCTCGGACCGTTGTGAACACGGGCTCCGCCGTTTTCGCGGAGCAGGATGAGCCCAATATTTTAGTGAGTTTTTGATGCTTGGACAACTGGAGGGAGAGTATCAAACGTTGAACCGGAAGAGAAGAACATCCCCGTCCGCCACCACATAGTCCTTTCCTTCCGACCGGATAGCGCCCTTTTCCCGGGCAGCTTTCATGCTTCCCAGCTTCACGAACTCCTCATACCCGATTGCTTCGGCCCTGATGAACCCCCTTTGGAAGTCGGTGTGGATCACCCCCGCAGCCTCGGGAGCCGGCGTCCCCCGGGGAATGGCCCATGCCGTGGTTTGTTTGTCATTGGCGGTGAAAAAGGTGATGAGGCCGAGAAGATCATAGGCCGCGCGGATGACCCGAACCCATCCCTCCTCCCCCAACCCGAGGTCACTCAGGAACTCCTTCCGCTCCTCAGGCTCCAAGAGCGCCAACTCTGCCTCGAGAGCCAAGGATATTGGGACCACCACTGCCAGGCTATCCTCACCCGGTGTCGGCCCCTTCATGAAAGAAACCGAGGCAAGGGCGTCCTCTCCGACCTCCTCTTCCCCAACGTTCGCAATAAAGAACACCGGTTTCAGCGTAAGGAGGTTCAGCCCGTGGAGGATGACCCGCTCCTGGTCGGAGAACCTGATTTCCCGTAGCGGATGCCCTTTCTCCAGGGTCCGGCGGACCCCCTCGAGGACGGCCATCTCACGGATGGCGTCCTTTTCCCCAGATTTGGCTTTCTTTTCTACCCGTTCCCTCCTCCGTTCGACCGTATCCAGGTCTGCAAGGGCCAACTCGATCTCGATGACCTCCAAATCCCGGAAAGGATCCACCGACCCCATGACGTGGGTAACATCGGGGTGATCGAAGCAACGAAGGACATGGGCGATGGCATCGACCTCCCTGATCTGACCCAAAAACTGGTTACCGAGCCCCTCGCCCCTGGACGCTCCCCGTACCAATCCAGCGATGTCAACAAACCGGATAAAAGAAGGCACGCCCTCTCCTGATCCGGAAAGCTCCTGGATTCTCGCAAGCCTCTCATCAGGAACTTCGACCATTCCGATGTTGGGTTCCACCGTGCAAAAGGGGTAATTCTCGGCCGGAGCTCCGGAAGCAGTGAGGGCATTGAAGAGTGAGGACTTCCCGACATTTGGGAGACCGACTATCCCGACTTGGAGCATAGCCATACTCTTACCGGTGGTTCGGGGAAGAACACGGTGAGGGGGAAAAAACTATCAGCCACGCCCAGGAGGGGTCAAAAACCCGGCTCGGTCCAGGGACTTGCGCCGCGGCCGAAACCCCTGGCACCTTGACCCGCCCATAGCTTTGAGATTATACCTCGGCGTCGATCGGGGATCGTTCACCCGCCGTGGTCCCCCGGTTTAGTCCCCAGGCGGGCTTTTTCTCGCGGGGCCCATGAAGCCCAAGGGTCCTGAAAGGGAAGTAGGTATGGATTTTTCGTTTTTTGGACAAAAAGAGGAGGAGGGCTTCGCCTGGTTCCGGTCGGGGCTTCACGCTGTTCTGGAGAAAAACGGGCATCGGTACGTTTCGGACCCGGAGGACGCGTCCTTGGTCATCAACTTCGCCGACCCAGCCCGCCCCCGTCCCTTCCGGCGGAAGGCACAGGCAGTGTTCGTCGTCACCGTCACGGATGTAGACCCTCCGTTCGGTGGGCCCATGGAAAAAGGATATCCTCTTCTGGTCCGGTCCCTCTGTAATCTCCTCATCGGGTTGGTGGATGAGGGACACACGTTGCCCGCCGCCCACTTCGTGACACCTGAACAGGGCCACTATGTGGTTGAGGGGAACGAGGACTCCGAGCGCTATTTCCAGGCGGTTCACGAACGGATCCGCCCCATTGCCACCAGCCGGCTGGTTCTGAACAACGTTTACGAAACAGACCTCGAAGAGAGACTGTGGGGTGGTGACGATGTCACGGCGGCCATCTCGCGAGCCGGGAAGAAGTTGGATGAGCTGAACCTGCTCCCCACGCCCTTCCCCATGGAGAAGTACCTGAACAAACGGGATCAGCGCCACCTGAAGCTTCTCTACGGAATTGGCGGACTCAGTTATGGAAACCTCTCGGGCCGTCTCGACTCCGACCGTTTCTGGATGAGCGCCTCCGGCGTGGACAAATCCAATCTTCGGGAGATAGGCCGAGACATCCTCCTGGTGAAGGACTACGACCAGGAGAACAACGCCATGATCCTGAGCGTTCCCCCGAAAGTCGAGCCCCGCCGGGTCTCGGTGGACGCCATCGAGCATTGGATGGTCTATCGGGAACATCCTGAGGTCGGGGCGATTCACCATGTCCACGCTTGGATGGACGGAGTGCCGTCAACGGAGTTCCACTACCCCTGTGGGACCTACCAGATCGGGACTGCCGTGGCGGACATTGTGAGGGAGCGCCCAACCCCAAAAGAGGCTGTGGTGGGGCTAAAAAACCATGGACTCACCATTGTGGGTGAGTCCATGGATGAGATTTTCCAGAGGGTCGAAGGGAAACTCTACCAGCCGGTGCCCATGTCCTGAGAGCCGGTCCCCCAAAAAGGGTGCTACGCCAGAACCCGTTGCACCCCGAGAATCAAGTCAGAGTGCTTGGAATAGGCCCACCGGGCTTCATCCAGCTCCCACCGTTCTCGGTTTGTGTGGGCGAAACGTTCCTCTCCGGGTGCGAACCCAAGCGTGGGGATTCCAAAAACTCCTGAGCTCCACCCGCCGTCGGTTGCGAACATCCACGGACGGATTTCGGCGGCCCCGTTCCCTTCGCGTTTTCCAACCGCCTGAGCCGCCGCCAGGATAACCGGGTCATCCGCATCCATGAGGAATCCCGGTGTAAAAAGGTCACGGACTTCATTGTGGCCGGTATAGGCTCTTTGGTGTTCTCTCGCCATCCGGACCTCCACCCCCAAGCCTGGCGGGACCTCTGGGAGGTGACGAGCTATGGAGTCCTTGATCTGTCCGACGAGGACCTCGTCGGTGCTTCCCGGAAGGACTCGCCAGTCCACCACCACCACGACCTCGTCCGGGATCACATTTCTACTTTCGGGGAGGACGTCGATTCCCGTGGGTACCAAAGATGCCTGACCCAATATCGGATCGGATTCCTGGCGCCCCGCCAGATCTTTCAAGGCTTTCAGGACGGTGGGTAGCAAATCCAATGCATTTCGGGCCCGTTCCGGTGCGCTGGCATGACCGGCGAGCCCCCGGAGAACCACCTCCACTTCCCCCCGACCCCGGTGTCCGGTGGTGATATCCCCCTGGGTAACCTCCCCTATGATCACCGCGGCAGGTTCGACTTCTCGGCTGGCCAGGAGATGCTCCATCCCCCAACCACCCCGTTCTTCGAACACAGTGTGAGCCACGATCACGTCCCCTGAGGCCCGGTGCTTCAGTGCGGCAGCGGCGTAGGTTTGGAGGGCAAGGGGGCCCTTGATATCCATGGAACCCCGCCCGTGGAGGTGCCCATCCGAGATAACTGCACCGAAGGGTGGGTACTCCCAGGCGTCTGGGTCCCCTTCCGCCACGACATCCATATGGCAGTTGAGCATCACCGGCGCCCCTCCATCACTTCCGCGCACCACCCCTATGACGTTTCCAAGGTCATCCACACGAGTTTCGTCATATCCTAAGTCCTTCATTTCTAACAATATTCGCCCTGCCACCTCACCTTCTTTCCCAGACAAGCCCGGAATGCGGACGAGATCCTGAGCGAAGGCCAGAGCGTTTTCGAATGTGGGCTCTTTGGGCACAAACACCTCCCGAGTAACCGGAACTCCGAACTGATCAATGGAGAGGAACCTAGGGCCTGTCCTGCGGTGGGAAAACCATGGGTTTCCCCGAAGCCGCGCGGGGAGTTCGGAAAGGTTCGGGGACAAAAGAAAGAAAGGGCCCGACTCCTTGCGGAGCCGGGCCCTTTTCCAAGATCGCCGGAGGGGTCAACTACCCCCGGACCGACCCTTATCCAAACAGCTTTTGGACGGTCTCCAAAATCCACGAAGTGATCTCTTGGTCGGCCAGCCAGGGCCTTGGCACCGACATAAACCAGGGAGCCAACACCAGCGAAACCACGCTCATAAGCTTGATGAGAATGTTCATGGAAGGACCTGAGGTGTCCTTGAACGGGTCTCCAACCGTGTCTCCGACCACGGCAGCTTTGTGTGGCTCGGAGCCCTTCCCACCCAAGGCGCCAGCCTCGATGTACTTCTTGGCATTGTCCCAAGCACCACCAGCGTTGGCCATGAAGAGGGCCATGAGGACACCGACAACGGTGGCACCCGCCAGCATACCTCCGAGGGCTTCAACACCCAGGAAGTACCCAACTACCACTGGAGCCAAAACCGCCGTCATCCCCGGAAGAATCATCTCACGAAGAGCGGCCTGGGTGGAAATGTCCACGCATCGAGCCGAATCCGGCTTCCCTGTGCCATCCATGATGCCAGGAATCTCCCGGAACTGCCGACGAACTTCTTCCACCATACCCTGGGCCGCTTTACCCACAGCCGTCATGGTGAAGGCCGCAACCAGGAAGGGCAGGGTGCCGCCCAGGAAGAGGCCGATGACCACCGTTGGGTTCACCAGGTCGATTCCTGTCGCCTGGAGTCCTACCTTGGAGGAGTAGGCGCTGAAGAGGGCCAAAGCTGTCAGGGCAGCTGAGCCAATGGCGAAGCCCTTTCCGATGGCAGCCGTGGTATTCCCGATGGAGTCCAGTGAATCAGTAACTGCCCTGGTCTCCGGTCCGAGTCCAGCCATCTCGCTGATACCCCCGGCGTTATCAGCCACGGGCCCATAGGCGTCCACAGACATGGTCACACCTACCGTCGCAAGCATACCCACGGCAGCGATACCGATTCCATAGAGGCCAGCACTCTCGAAGGCCACATAGATGGCGATACAAATGAGGACCATGGGGACAGCCGTCGATTCCATTCCGATGGCCAACCCGGTAATGAGGTTCGTAGCCGGTCCGGTCTTGCTGGCCTCGGCAATCTTCCGGATGGGCTTGGCCGCCGTATAGTACTCCGTCACCAGCCCGATGAAGATCCCCACCAGGCTCCCGGCCAGGATGGCCCAGAAGGGACCCGAGGTGGGAAGCATGTTCCCGCTGTCCACATCGACGATCTCGAGGCCCACGGCTTGAACCACGAACCACATAGCCACCAGGAAAAGGCCGGCGGCGATAAAGGTCACGTTCCGGAGAGCGCCGGCAGGATCCGTCTTCTCCAGAACCTTCATCATGACGATTCCGATAAGGGACGCTACCAGGCCCACGGCCACGGTGATGATGGGAAGGGCGACGGCCTCTAGGGAGGTCGTCACCAGCGTTGCGGAGGTCGCGGCGATGGCCATGGTAGCCACCATAGACCCCACATAGGACTCGAAGATGTCGGCGCCTAGGCCAGCCACGTCGCCCACGTTGTCTCCAACGTTATCGGCGATGGTGGCTGGGTTCCGGGGGTCGTCCTCTGGAATCCCGGCTTCCAGCTTACCCACCAGGTCGGCACCCACATCGGCGGCCTTGGTGAAAATCCCGCCTCCCACACGCGCGAAGAGGGCGATGGAGCTGGCCCCCATGGCAAATCCGGCGATGATCTCAGAGAAGGCCGGGAGCTTCGTTGGAAGCTCCGAGGGAAGGGCCCCGGCAGCATAGATCAGGTAGAAGATACCCAGGCCGAAGAGACCCAGGGAGGCCACGGCCAGCCCCATGACGGCGCCACCGAAGAAAGCGATCCGTAGAGCTTTTCCGGCCCCTTCCTGGTTCGCTGCCGCCGCGGTCCGGACGTTGGCCCGGGTTGCGGCCTTCATCCCGAGGAACCCGGCGATGATGGAACTCAAAGCCCCGGAGATATAGGCGATGGAGGTATGAATGCTGATGGCCCATCCAAGGAGAATGGCCACCACGACGACAAAGGCCAGGAGGAAGGTGTATTCCCTCCTCAAGAAGGCCATAGCGCCATCATGGATCTGATCGGCGAGATCCACCATCATCTCGCTTCCAGGGTCCTGGCGCTTCACATATCCATAGATCAAAAAGGCGACCGTAAGGCCCAGGGCACCTAAGATCCAGGTCCATTCGGTTAAGCTGACGATTCCACTCATGGGCGGTACATCCCCCCGCTAGTCGGTTGATTCCTTCCCCTGGGGCGGACGGCTCAGCGGTTGAAGCTGTTCATGGCCGTCTCCATCCCCTCAATGCCCCAGACTTCCACCCCTCGAACCAGATCGGGGAGAAGCCCAAGGACGACATCTTCGTCTTCCGGGCCCATGGGCGAAAGTACCCACTCTGACAAATCCACGTTGTCGGGTGGAAGTCCCACACCGATGCGTAGTCGCGGATATTCGTCGGATCCAAGGGCCTGAGAGACGGATCTTAATCCGTTGTGGCCCCCGGGGGATCCCAGGGACCTAAAACGAACGCGGCCCACTTCGAGGGCCGCGTCGTCAACAACAACTAACATGTCTTTTTGCGGAAGGAACTCAGGAATAGTGGCCAAGGCAATGAGAGCCTGACCACTTCGGTTCATGAAGGTGGTCGGCTTCACCAGCCGAAACACCTCACCGTCCCTGGACCCTACCGTAACCATGGCCCTCCCTTCCCTCTGAAAGAGGGGGAAGTCCCACTCGTAAGCCAGGCGATCTAGGAGCCACCATCCCACGTTGTGGCGGGTGGCATCGTATTCGGACCCGGGATTCCCGAGCCCGACCACAACTTTCATAACTCGACCGTGTCGCTCGCTATGCGGCTCGCCCCAGTCCGGGGTAAGCCCCTAAGCCTCTTCGGTTTCGGGGCTGTCTGCCTCGGCAGCGGCCTCTTCCTCTCCCTCGACCTCTTCCATGCCCTCTTCCAGCTCTTCCTCCGGCTCTTCTTCTTCGACCACTACAACCTTCGGAATCTGGACGGAGCAGATAGTCCGTTCCGGATCCACGAGAAGGTCGACACCCTCACCCAGGTCGACATCCGAAACGTGGAGGGAATCCCCAACCTCCAGACCGGTCACATCAAGCGATACCACCTCAGGGATCATGGACGGGATACACTTCACCCTGAGCTCGTTGATGACCTGCTCCAGGATTCCACCGGCTTCCCTGACCCCGACGGGGATACCGTCGAGGCTGACCGGGATCTCAACTTCGACGGCCACACCCTTCTGGATCCGAAGAAAGTCAACGTGCAGAAGACCGGGTTTATGGGGATAGGACTGAATCTCTCGGATCAGGGTCTGAACCGGCTCATCATCACCTTCGATGACGAGATCCAAAATGGTATTCTCTACCGCGATCCGCTGGAAAAGGTACTCGGTTTCCTGGAGATCGAGGGAAAGCCCTCTGGAATCCATTTCTTTCCCATAGATGACGGCGGGAATCCGCCCCTCAGCCCGGAGCTTCCGAGCTGCTTCTTTTCCCGTGTCGGCCCTGAGTTGAGCCTTTAGTACTGTATTCTTGGTCATTCTTTCTTCTCACAATCCGGTGGAGGCCCCCCTGCCGACCCTCCACCGGGCCGGCTCCAAATCAGGCCTGAAAAAGCTGAGCGCTAAGATTCCTCTTCCGGCACCTCGAAGAGCGCACTCACCGACTCATTCGAGTGGATATACTGAATGGCGTTGGCCAACAGGCCGGCAACCGAGAGGATTCGAAGTTTCTCGAAGCGCCTCTCCTCCGGAACGTCGATGGTGTTTGTGACCACCAACTCCTCCAGGGGCGCCGCCGCAAGGCGTTCAACCGCCGGTCCTGAGAGCAGAGCATGGGACGCCGCCGCAAACACGGATTTCGCCCCTCGGTCCAGCAACGCCGTCACCGCATTCACTAGCGTGCCACCCGTGTCCACCATGTCGTCGACCAGAAGACAAGTCGTGCCTTCCACGTCTCCGACCACATTAACGACCTCGGCTACGTTGGGCGCCGGCCGCCTCTTATCGATGATGGCGAACCCTGCCTTCAAACGCCTGGCATAGCCCCGAGCCATTTTGGCTGAGCCGACGTCCGGGGCAACCACCACCAGATCCTCAAGGGCTTTCTCCCGGAAGTAACGAACCAAAACCGGCGCAGCATAGAGGTGATCCACCGGGATATCGAAAAACCCCTGTATCTGGTGTTGGTGAAAATCAATCCCCACCACCCGGTCCGCCCCAGCAGCGACGATGAGGTTGGCCATAAGCTTAGCGCCAATAGCCACCCTGGGTTGGTCCTTTCGATCTTGCCGGCCGTACCCGTAGTAGGGAATCACAGCCGTGACCCGGGCCGCAGAAGCCCGCTTCGCAGCGTCAATGAGAAGAAGCAATTCCAGAATCTTGTTACCGGGGGAGTCGGTAGGCTGAACGATGAACACGTCTCGGCCCCGAGCATTTCGATCGATCCTGGCGAAGATCTCCCCATCAGCAAACTCTCGGACCGTCGCCGAATCCGGCGATTTTCCGATAAGTTCCCCAATCTCTTCGGCCAGGGGCCGGTTGGCCCGTCCGGAGAGGAGGAGGAGTGGTCCGCGCTGATAGGTGTCGTCCATGGGACGTTACCGTTGGTTTCCAGTGTTGTGACAGCGCGCCAATCTAGATATGACCCCTCGAAAGGTCAACTCGTGATGAAAGTCTCGAATAGATCCGGAAGGCGAGTTAGATGACCGTTATTCGCCGATTTGAGACGACCTGATTACGGTAGGGAAGCTCCATTTCGAGCCGGAGGATATAGTCTCCGGCCTTGAGGGGTGGGAGGTCCAGATCCACAGCCCGAAAATGGGGACCATCCTGGCTGGGCCCGTCCTCAGCCCATGAGAGCGTGAGCACCGGGGTCTTTCCTACTTCCTCCAATACGCCTAAGAGGGAATCCCGAGCGGAGACCAGAAGGGGGGCTTCCTCCACCGGCTCCCAACCCAGGTCACTGCCATAGAGACAGAGCCTTCCCACGT
>JBDHMC010000024.1:0-12052 GCA_039656355.1 Gemmatimonadota bacterium
CCTCCTGGGGTAGCTTCGGTACATATTCTCAGGCGGGAGGAAATCGTGGGCCCTTTGGAGAAAACACGGGAGTCCTGGGGTATGAGGTAGTTGGGTGGGGTGGCGAGGTACCTGAATCGAAAGCGATCGACGTGATATACATAACCATTCCGGCTCACAACGAAGAGAGCACCATTCGCGTCCTCCTCTGGAAGATCCGGAACGTCATGGGCGAGTTCGGACGGGATTACGAAATCCTGGTTTTGGACGATGCTTCTACGGATGGCACAACGGAGGTCCTTCGGCGGTACCGCCGAAGCCTCCCCCTACGGGTGTTCTCTTCCGAGGAGCGGTTGGGCTATTCCGGGGCCCTGGAACGTCTCATCCGAGAGGCCATTGATCGGGCTCCCTACCCGAAACGAGATGCTATCGTGACTCTCCAAGGGGACTTCACGGAGCACCCGGAGAACCTGGTTCCGTTGGTGAAGACGCTGGAAGGGGGAGCCGATGTCGTGGCCGGGAACCTCAACGAGCTCGAGAGTGGGGCTCCCTGGCCCTTCCGAGTCGCCCGATGGGTGGCGCCCCGCCTCTTGAAATCGTCCCTCGAGGCCTGCCCCGTTTCCGATCCCTTTTCCGGCTTCCGGATTTATCGGGTCATCGTTTTGAAGAAGGCCCTCCGGGATCTAGGCGAGGCTCCCCTGATTCAGATGCGCGGCTGGGCAGGGAACGTGGAGCTACTGGATCTCGCCGTCCACCATGCACGTCGGGTGGAAGAAATCAGCCTGGGTCTTCGTTATGACATCCGGACGCGGAAGTCGCGGTTCCGCACTCTCCCTACTCTCCGTGAGCTGAATCGCATCCGTGGGAAGGTGGATTGGACCCCTGAGAAGGAAGTGGCGTGAAAACCCGGCTGCCGATCCTGGTGGCCTTCCTTTGTGGCCTTCTCGGTTTCGACCAGGAGGTTCTCCAAGGCCAAATCCCTGAGCTCCAGGGCCGAGTGACGACTCAGCTCGTACCCCCCATGAAGGTACCCTTTGGTCCGGGCGAGCACCTTACGTACAAGCTGAAGCTCGGGCCCTTCAGTGTCGGTGAGGGGCATATGGAGGTGATGGGGCTGGATTCGGTACGCGGTGAGCTGACCTACCATACTTCCCTTCGACTGGAAGGCGGAGTGCCTGGTTACCGGGTACGTGATGACTTTCAATCCTGGTTCGGTGTCCAGGACCTGGTGAGCCAGCGTTTCATCAAGAATCAGCGAGAGGGATCCTATCGGGCCTACCGGCACTACGAGTTCTTCCCAGAAGAGATGCGCTTCGAGCGCGGGGACAATGACGAAGAAAAGGACATGCCCACGGATCAGCCGTTGGACGACGTCTCTTTCCTCTACTTCGTCCGCTCCCTTCCTCTCGAAGTGGGAGCCGAGTTCAGCTTCGACCGGTACTTCAAGGAGGGCGGAAACCCGGTGGTAATTCGGGTACTCCGCATCGAAACCATCGAGGTGCCCGCCGGACGGTTCGAAACCATCGTGGTACGGCCCATCATCCAAACCAGGGGCATGTTCAGCCAGGGCGGGGAGGCAGAGCTTTACTTCACGAATGACGAACGGAGGATCCTGGTTCTTTTGAAGTCGAAGGTGCCCTTGGTGGGATCCCTGACTCTTCACCTCAAATCCATCATCGAGGGGCATCCTCTCCGGCCGACATCTGGGACCCAGCCGGACGATCCACCTATCCCCCTTCCGGGGAGTACCCTTTCGAAAACGCCATGAGCTCCGATTCTGATGCTCCCCAGGGTTCGAAGCCGCCCCCGGAAATCGACCTCTCAAAAATCAGGACCGTCTCCATCCAGGGCCGCGTGACGAAGGTCTCGGCCCATGCCTTTGCGGGCGTTCCGGAAGAGAAAGCGACTTTCAAGGATTTCCTGGATTCCCTTCCCGGGATCCTCGAGGCCGAGTCTTTCCGGGCCGTTGCCCGAGGGGTGGCCAGAGCTGGCCAAACGGGGAAGGGAGTCCTCTGGATGTTGGGTGGGCATACCATCAAGACTGGTCTCGCTCCCCTCTTTGTTCGGATGATGGACCGGAGGGTCGCCAGTTTCTTTTCCGGAAACGGTTCGGTGGCGATCCACGATTACGAGGTTGCCCGGTGGGGTGCCACTTCCGAAGACGTTGAGACGGGTCTGGCGGACGGCAGCTTCGGAATGGCCGAGGAAACGGGCCGGGAGATGAACGAGGCCCTTCAGGCCGGAGCCGAGAAGGGAATGGGATTCGGGGAAGCCCTAGGCTGGGCCCTCTCCCATCGGGAGGACCTGGTGGCACCGGAGCGGTCCCTTCTTCTTCAAGCATACATCCGAGGGATCCCAGTGGGGATTCATGCTGCCATCGGGTGTGAGATTATCCATCAGCACCCTGCTGCCGACGGAGCTGCCATCGGCGCCTGCTCCATGCGGGACTTCCGGCGCCTTGCGGGGTGGCTTCCGGCCATCCATCAGGGGGGTGTAGTCTTGAACATCGGGTCGGCGGTCATCATGCCGGAGGTATTCCTCAAGGCACTGACCATGGCCCGAAACCTTCACCAGGGGGCACCACGAGAATTCCTGGCGGCAGATTTCGATATGATTCGCCAGTACCGCCCCTGGATGAACGTGGTTCACCGGCCGACGAAAACCGGTGGTGGCGACGGCTATAGGATCACAGGACACCACGAGATCATGATCCCACTGCTGGTCTGGGCCGTAGAGGAGTTCTCCTCCAGACCTGTCCCCCAGGTGGAAGACGGGGAGGCATCCGAAGACGCTCCTTCCCATGCGTCTGACGTCCGCTGACTCAAGGGGATCCACCTATCGATCTCAGCGGCTGAAAACGGTATGGCTGCTGGCCCTCCCCTTTCTCTACCTCTCACGACCCTCTCCCCGGTTGCTCCTGGTCGGGGCTTTGATTTCGGTCTCAGGCCTCCTCCTGAGGGCTTATTCCGCAGGGTTCATCCACAAGGACCGTGAGTTGGCGATTGGAGGGCCTTACGGCCTTCTCAGGCATCCTTTGTACGTTGGGAGCTTCCTCCTTGGTCTAGGGCTTTCACTGGCTGGTGGGAGGTGGTGGTATCCGCTCCTGTTCTCGGGCCTTTTCGGTTGGCTCTATCATCGAACCATCTTGTCTGAAGAGACCGAACTGATCCATCGATTTGGCCAAGAGTATAAAGACTACCGAGGCCAGGTCCCGGCGGTGATTCCTCGGCTCCGGCGCAGCTACACACCGCCTCCGGTCCCTGGCTTCCGATTCTGGCTCTACCGCCGAAACAAAGAATGGCAGGCCGCTCTGGGAGTCTTCTTGGGCTATTGGATTCTCTGGCTGAAAATGTCTCTGGCCCTGTGATCCTGGGATCCGAAAATCCCTGGGCGGGATTGCGGCGCAGGAAGTTCCTTGGAAGTTTTGGGGGAGTCTGTAGGTCGGAAGAACAACGGGAGAATACCATGTGGAAAAAGATGATGGCGCTGGCCTTGGCGGGTGGGACCGCCCTCGCCTGTGGTCCGGCTGACGAGATTGACAGGAGTGGCGCTGGGACCTCCGTGGGAATCGAGACGAAAGTGGCCCAATACGAAGAAGTCCCCCTCAGCGTCGACCTGAGCCAACTCACCGAGGCCGAGAGGGAGATGATTCCTCTTTTGGTGGATGCGGCCGACGCCATGACCGAGATCTTCTGGCAGGAGTCCTATGGAGATAGGGAAGCATTCCTCGCTTCGTTGGATTCTCGGGACATGGCCGCCTACGGGGTGATCAACTTTGGACCCTGGGATCGCATCGACGGGAACGCCCCCTTCGTCCCTGGTGTGGGTGCGAAGCCTTCTGGTGCCCGGTTCTATCCGGACGACATGACGGTGGAGGAGTTTGAAGCAGCGGTGTCCGCCGCCCAGGACGGAGGCGAGGCCCTGAGAAGCCTTTATACAGTGGTCCGGCGGAATGACGCCGGTGCGTTGATTGCCGTTCCCTATTCGGAGGCCTTTTCAGAGCCGGTGGTTCGAGCTGCAGACCGACTTCGGGCTGCGGCTGAACTCGCGGCTGATCCAGGGCTAAAGAAGTATCTGGAGCTCCGCGCGGAGGCCTTCCTCACCGATGAGTATCAGGCCAGTGACTTCGCTTGGATGGAGATGAAGGACAATGGAATCGATGTGGTGATTGGGCCTATCGAGACCTATGAAGACCAGCTCTTCGGGTACAAGGCCAGCCACGAAGCCTTCGTCCTGGTGAAGGATCGGGAGTGGAGCCAACGGCTCGCCCGATATGCGGCGTTCCTTCCCGTGCTGCAAACGGGTCTCCCGGTTCCGCCGGAGTACAGGTCTGAGACCCCCGGTGCCGACGCAGACCTGAACGCGTACGACGTAGTGTATGTTGGGGGTGATGCCAACGCTGGATCCAAGACGATCGCTATCAACCTTCCCAACGATCCGGAGGTCCAGCTTCGACTTGGAGCTAGGCGGCTTCAGCTCAAGAACCCCATGCGGGCCAAGTTCGATCGAATCCTGGTCCCCATCGTCGACGTCCTCATGGCAGAAGACCAACGGGATTTGGTGACCTTCGACGCCTTCTTCGAGAACACCATGTTCCATGAGGTGGCCCATGGTCTTGGCATCAAGAACACCATCAACGGGCGGGGGTTTGTTCGTCAGGCCATGCGGGAACAGGCCTCGGGGCTCGAGGAGGGGAAGGCTGATGTCCTGGGTCTTTACATGATCCAGGCTCTGCAGGACATGGGTGAACTTGGTCCAGACCACAATCTCAAGGAGAACCTTACGACCTTCGCCTCATCCACTTTCCGATCCATCCGCTTTGGCGCTTCCAGCGCTCATGGGCGTGCCAACGTGGCCCGGTTCAATTTCTTCCAGGAGAGGGGAGCCTTCGAAAGGGATGAGGGCACCGGAACGTATCGGGTGGATTTCGACAAGACGCTGGAAGCCATGGAAGCTCTCTCGGAGCTGATCCTCACGTTCCAGGGGGACGGAGACTATGACGGTGTGGTGGCATTCATGGAAGAGTACGGGAGTATCGGTCCTCAGCTGCAAGGAGACCTGAATCGCCTGGCCGAAGCCGGTATTCCGGTGGATATCATCTATGAGCAGGGGTTGGAGGCCTTGGGGCTCGGGGGATAGGCAGGGATAGTGATCCCCGCCTGGAGTCGCGGTGTGAGATGTCTCCGACTGTTATTGGCTGGCGGCCGAGTGGCAGCCCTCCTTTTCCTTCTCTCCGGCTGTGGGGGAGGGGAGGAAGAGTCCCTGGTGAGGGGACCCTGGGACCACCTACTCACTCCGGGATCGGGTGAGTTCCACCAGGTCTCATCGTACGACACCACCGGTGGAAATCGGGACCGCTTCGAGATCCCTCCCGGGGACAGCGTTGTCCTGCTGGACCTCGAGGGTTCGGGAGTGATCCGGCGTCTCTGGATTACGGTAGCCAGCCGAGATCCAGACTACCTTCGGCGCATTGCCCTGAAGATGTATTGGGACGGTGAGGAGTTCCCGTCGGTGGCCGTGCCTCTGGGGGATTTCTTTGGAAACGGTTTCGAGAAGACCCACTTCACGTCACTTCCCACAGGTGTCTCCAGCGGAGGGTTCTACTGCTATCTCCCAATGCCATTCACTAGTGGCGCCCGGATTGTGGCCGAGAATGGCACCGGCCAGGTGGTGGACGCTTTCTATTTCAATGCCAGCGTGGAGCGGGGCAGCGATGTTCCCCGACCGGTGGCGACCTTTCATGCCCAATGGCGTAGGGATTCCAGGACGACCTCTTCCGGACCCTTCAAGATCGTGGAGGCCGAAGGGGCGGGCCACCTGGTGGGGATTTCCCTGAACGCAGAGGGTTACGACGACTCCTATTGGTATCTGGAGGGTGACGAGAGCTTCTGGGTGGATGGGGAGTTCCGGGGTCAAGGGACCGGGACGGAAGACTACTTCAATGGCGGGTGGTACTTCCAGGACGGACCGTTCGCCGCACCGTACCACGGAGTCGTGTTCATGGAGCCAGAACGTGGGCGGGTGGCGGCCTATCGCTGGCACTTGCCGGACCCCGTTCGATTCCGAGACTCCATTCGGGTTGAGCTGGAACATGGCCACGGGAATGAAGTTCTGGCTGATCTCGCCACGGTGGCCTTCTGGTATCAGACCGAACCCCACCGTCTCTTCCCACCCCTCCCACCTCCCGACGAACGGCGAATCCTGGATGTGAAGGTGCCGTCGGGGGCAACTCTCCTGGAGTCTCTCGAGGTCCTTGAAGGAGCGGAAGGAGGCTGGAGGGTCCGGCTTCCCGTTCTCCGTCCAGATCTTTATGAGGTATGGGTTTATCCTTCGGGCCCCGATGGTCGACCGGTCGCCCCGAACCTTCTTCTCCAGTCGGTGTCCGTGACCGATTCGGGGTTTGTGACCCAGTCGGACTCAGTGTCCGTTCAAGGTCCTGGAATAGACCTGAGGTTCCCCTTTGACGAGGCCGTTCCTTTTGCCGTCCACGCCGTCCCCGTCCCCCGCTGGGCCACAGAGTGGTTGGTGGTGGGCCCATTCCCGAATCCGCAACGGGTCGGAACGGAGTACAGTTCGGCCTTGGATAGTGTTTTTGCACCTCAGGAGGACCCGGACCCGTCCCGGTCTTACCAGCTTCCTGGTCGTGGTTTGATGGGGTGGCGTCCGGTAGTAGGGGACTCCACTGGGTATGTTCGCCTGAACCCTCACTTCCAGGCCAACGACTGGGTGGCCGCCTACGCCCAGGCCTTCCTCTTCGCTCCTAGTGCCCGGGATGGGACCCTCCTTCTGGGAGCCGACGATGCCCACCAGCTCTGGGTCAACGGTGAACTGGTCTCCACCCGTCAGGGCAGGAATATCTCCGTGGCCGATGACTTGGACGTTCCCGTGAAGCTCCAGGCTGGGTGGAATCGGGTGTTGCTCAAAGTCGCCGATCTCGATGGAGGTTGGGCCTTCCACCTCCGGGTCGCGGATCCTGTCGGTGAGCTTCGCTGGGCGGCCATAGCGCCGGGTTTCTAAATACCGCCCTCCCGGGGAAAGAAGAGACCCACCTGCCATCTTAGGCGGGTGGGTCTCTTCATGGCCTGAACTCCTAGAGCCTCAAGCGGTCCTTCGTTATTTGTGGTTCGCTTCCAAGGTGATGGAGATGTTCACATCTCCACCTACGATCATGGTCTGGGCCCAGTTGGCCACGCCCACCTCAAAGTCCCTGCGGTCCACCTGAGTCGAAGCCTCGAAGCTGGCCACCTGGGCGACTCCCCCCATCATCTCCTGCATCTCCGCCGGAAGGTCAGCGATCCCGAGCAGGTTGATTCCCAGTTCGATCTCCTTGGTGGTCTCTTTGATGGTCAGGTTACCCCTGGCCAGCAACTGGTTTGGGCTCACTTCTCGAACCGAGGTACTCTCAAAGGTCATCTGAGGATACGTCTCGGCGTCGAAGAAATCGGGGGATCGAAGGTGATTGTCCCTACGTTCGTTGTTCGTGTCCACGCTGGCCACGTCGATGCTGACCGTCACCGTGCTGTTCTCCGGTGCGTCCGGATCGAACACCAGGTCGACGTCGTAGGAGCTGAAGGTTCCCGTGACTGGAGTGAAGAAGTGCTTGACCGAGAAGTTCACCTCGGTATGAGGTGCGTCGACGTTCCACGGCATTGGCTCCCTGGGGTTCTCGTCTCCAAGAGGTGTGCCGGTGGCGGCACCCATGGTCAGCATGCTGGCCAAAGTGAGGCCGGGCAGAATCACGCTTTTTCTCATGAGAATTCTCCTAAGAATGTCGGTTTTGAAATCAGGGTTGTTTTTGTTCCTTGTCCACAGAATACGTCAAGCTTCAAGTAGGTTCCGTGAGAGGCGCCCCCGGGCACCCCAAGCCGTCCGCGACGTGGGCCCGGGACCAGGTCACGTATCGGTAGCGCTGAGAATCCAGGGGAAGTAGGATCAAGGCGGGAAGGGTTCACCGGTGGTTCCCCACGTACTTCGACCGGCTATTGATCCTCATGGCTTCGAACGCTGCCGACCCGAACGGAGCTGGCGGTTCCGTCACCTCAAAGAGAGGAGGGGGACTCAGCGAGGGGGAGCGAGAGACCCTCCGAAGGGTCGCCCTGGACTCGATTCGATATGGGTTGGAGAAGGGCCGACCCCTGGAACCGGATTTGGATCGATTCTCCGGTGCCCTTAGGGCCCCTGGGGCGGTCTTCGTAACCCTTACCCTCCACGGGCAACTCAGAGGGTGTGTTGGGAGCTTCGAGGCCCGGCGGCCGTTGATCCAGGACGTGGCTCATAATGCTTCCTCCGCCGCCTTTATGGACTTCCGTTTTTCCCGCCTTTCCGAGGCGGAATTTCTTGAATTGGATCTCCACATCTCCCTCCTCACCCCTCTGGAGCCACTGAGGGTGGAAAGCCGTGAGGACCTGTTGAAAAATCTTCGTCCCGGCGTCGATGGTCTTCTGCTGGAAGACTCCCCTCATAGGGCTACCTTCCTGCCTCAGGTATGGGGCACGTTGGAGGACCCTGAGGACTTCGTTGGGGAGCTGTTTCTGAAGGCGGGGCTCTCCCGAGATCACTGGTCAAAGACTCTTTGCTTCCACCGCTACGTTGTGGAGGAGTTTTAGGTGCGGTTCCTACCTGGACTTGGACTTTTCTCTATTACCCTCCTCCTGATCTCCCCCATGGGTGGCGTTGGCCAGGAGCTTGCTAACCTCACGGGGCGAGTGGTGAACGCCGGGGGTGAGCCGGTCGTCGATGCGGAGGTCCAGCTCCTGTCCCTGGGCCAGAGGGTGTCGGTGGGTGAGTCGGGCCAGTTCACTTTCGCAGGCATCCCTCCGGGGGAGTACCTGGTCGAAGCCTCGAGTCCCCGGTTTGGTCAGTCGGTGGAGCGGGTTTTGGTTCAGGCCGGGGAGACGGTCTCTGTCCTGTTTGAGCTGGATCCCCTCTTCCGCTTGGACGAACTGGTGGTGAGCGCCGGCCCCCTTCCGGTGAGGCGATCGGAGACCTACCAACCCACTTCTGCGCTTACGGGCTGGGACCTGGTGCGGGACGCCGAGGCAAGTCTGGGAGAGACCCTGGCCGGGTCTCCCGGCGTCACGGCCTCATACAATGGTCCGGGGTCCAGCCGCCCCATCATCCGGGGGCTGGGTGGGGACCGGGTCCGGATCCTTGAAGCCGGAGTCGGGAGCGGGGACGTGTCGAACCAGGGGCCGGATCACGCGGTTGCCCTGGAGCCCATGGCCTCAGAGCGAATTGAGATTGTCCGAGGGCCGGCGACCCTCCTGTACGGAAGCGGCGCGGTTGGTGGAGTCGTGAACGTCATCGACTCCCGCATTTCTCGAGAACCGCTATCAGCGCCCGTCACCGGCAGCATCATGGGTCTGGGTGGGACAGTGGCGGATGAACGCACGGGCGCCTTCGACTTGAACATTGGGATGGGGTCTTTTGTCTGGCACCTGAGTGGCCTTCGGCGAAGGACCGGGGACTACTCTATTCCCGGATTTGCTGAGCACCAACACGAAGACGAGACCGGGCCGGAGGGGGAAGTGGGGCACGGGGAAGGGCCGTTCGGTGTTCTCGAGAACAGCGCCATCGAGACCGATCGTGGAGCTCTGGGGCTGTCCTGGGTGGTGGAGGACGGGTATCTCGGCGTCTCCCTCTCGGGGATGAACAACGACTACGGAGTCCCTGGCCACGCGCACGAGGCTGAGGGTGCCGGGGAGCCCGACAACACCGGGGCAGAGGGTGTGACCATCGGTCTCGAGCAGCGGAGATTCGACGCTGAGGGCCTCTGGCGGGTACCGTCGAGAGCAGTAGGGACCATCAAGGGCCGATTCGGTTATTCCGACTACCGACACACCGAGTTCGGAGGGGAGGAAATCGGGACACGCTTCAACAACGAACAGTGGGAAGCTCGTGTGGAGGTGAACCACACCTTGCTGGAGTTCGCGGACGGGTCTTTCGGGGTTCAGATGGGGAGCCGGTCTTTCGATGCCCTCGGGGATGAGGCGTTCGTACCGCCCTCCGAGAACCTGACCTATGCCGGCTTCGCTTTTCAGGAACTCGAAAAGGAATCGGTGCGATTCCAGTTTGGCGCTCGTGTAGAGGGCCAGCGGGCTCGGGAGACCATTCAGGATCGGGAAAGGAATGAGGTGGGCATCTCCTTGTCAGCGGGAGCCAACTGGTCCCTTTCGGATGCTGTCTCCCTCGCCCTTACGGCCTCCAGGTCTCAGAGGATCCCTAGCATTGAGGAGCTGTTTGCCAACGGACCCCACGCCGCGACCTTCGCCTATGAGATCGGGAACCCAGATCTCTCCGTTGAGACCGCCAACGCGCTGGATCTCACCCTCCATGTGACGGAGAGTCTTTTTCGGGTCGAGGCTTCGGCCTTCCTGACCGCTTTCAACCGTTTCATCTACCAGGAGTTTACTGGCGAGGTGGAGAACGGACTTGACGTCCTCCAAGCTCGGCAGGGGGATGTAACCTTTGTGGGTGGCGAAGGAAGCGTCGAGTTTGACCTGATGCACCGTGGCCAACACCATCTGTTGGTGGAGGGGTGGGGGGACCTGGTCCGAGCTGAACTCACCGAAACAAACCAGGCTCTACCTCGCATTCCCCCGCTCCGAGTGGGGGGTCGTCTGAGGTATAATGGTGGAACCGTCAGGGCCGATCTGGGTTTGACCCGAGTCACGACCCAGGATCGAGTGGCACCCCGGGAAGAGGCGACAGGCGGTTACTTCATGCTGGACATGTCGGTGGGTTACCGACTCTTCTCCGGCGCCATTACTCACGATTTTGTCCTGAGGGGTACCAACCTGTCGAATCAGGAAGCAAGGAATCACACTTCGTTTCTAAAGGAGTTCGCCCCCCTTCCCGGACGAGAGATTCGTTTCCTGTATCGGGTTTACTTCTGAGCTGGATCCGCACCACACTTCACCCCCCTGGGGTTTCGTGTCCCGATAGCACATATTTCCTACCTAACCAGGAAGGGGAAACATGGCGGCCATGAAGAGGCTCATCGTTGTAGGTGATCGGGTTCTGATAAAACCCGGTGAGGGGGACGACCGAACCAAGGTGGGACTGTATCTCCCTGCGACGGCGGTAGACAACCAAGCGGTGCAAACTGGGAAGGTGATGGCCGTGGGGCCTGGAACTCCCATTGGCGCCCCTGCTGAGTTGAATGACGAGCCCTGGAAGATCGTTTCGGGTGAGCCAAAGTATCTCCCCGTCGAGGCTGAAGTGGGGGATTTCGCCATCTTCTTCCGGAAGGCTGCAGTGGAAATCACCTTTGAAGGGGAGAAATACCTGGTGGTTCCCCAAGCTGCAATTCTCGGTCTGGTCCGACAGGAGGGGGAGGACAACGAGGAGGACAACGAGGAGGACAACGGGGAGGATCTGAAGGACTGAGGCTGGCTCAAGCCTCGTCGCTCTGCAGGGCCATCTCCACTTTCTCCATCACCATTTCCGGCGTGATGCGGCCCATTCCGGCACCTCGTCGGTCCATGTTGACCCCGTACTCCTCCCCTGGGAAAGAAGCATACCCATCCACGATGAGTTCGGTGAAGTTCCGATAGGGTCCCGATCGTTTCGGGTTCGTGAATCCGTATAGCCCCACCACCGGAACTTCCATTGCCCGCGCCATATGGAGGGGTCCCGTGTCGGGACTGATGACGAGGTCCGATCCGTCCAGGAGCCAAAGCAGCCGTCGAAGACCCCCACCCCGGGCGTCTGTGACCCCTCCGCCGGAAAGGGCCTGAATGGCTTGAACCATCTCCTCTTCCTGGGCGGAAATGCCCCCCACCAGGATGGGCGCCAACCCGAAGTCCGATCGTAGGCGGGAGATCACTTCTGCGTAACCGCTTGGTGTCCAGTTTTTTCGGGAATCACTGGAGCCCACCACAATGGCGCAACCGGGACGCCCGATGGGTGAGAAAAAGTGGTGTTGGCTCGTCCGCTCCTCCTCCGAAAGCTCCAACCCGTACTCCAGAGGTTCCGGGTCCACCCCTACGTACCGGAGGAACTCGAAGTACTGGTCCTGGATGTGACCGAATCCACCTGGATGGGGTGGGATCCGGTGGGACGTAAAAAGCCA
>JBDHMC010000025.1:0-18691 GCA_039656355.1 Gemmatimonadota bacterium
ACCTAATATGACCGATTCACCTAGCCAGGGGCCCTGGATACCTGCACGCGTTGTGGGGCGAATGGCTTCAGGTGGACGGGCTCCTTGCCTCCTCGTACCGAGCTAGCCAGTCCTCGCTCCAGGTCTGGAAGGAACCGTCCAGAATCCTGGACCTGGCCTTTTCGGCGAGGGAAACCAAAAACCTGAGATTATGGATGGTGAGCAACCGATGGCCCAACCACTCGTTCGCCACCGCTAGATGCCTAAGGTAGGCCCTGTCGAATCGTTGGCACGTATAGCAGTCGCATCCAGGGTCCACCTGATAGGTGTCCCGCTTGAAGCGAGCGTGCTTCAGGTTCGCTTGGCCCTCGGCCTCACTCCACGCCGTCCCGTGGCGGGCATTTCGTGTTGGGGCCACACAATCGAAGAGATCGCAACCCCGGGCTACCGACCGAAGCAGGTCATCGGGGTATCCCACCCCCATCAGGTATCTGGGTGTGTCGATAGGCAGAGCACCGTCCATCACCTCGAGTGTCCTCCACATGTCTTCCTTTGATTCCCCGACGCTGAGGCCACCGATGGCGAGGCCGGCCCAGTCCCCCATCGCCAACACGTCTCCGGCCTGTTGGAGCCTGAGGTCGTCGTAGACGTTTCCCTGGAGAACGGGGAAAAGGACCTGTTCGGACGTGGTCCCCTCCTTCTCGAGATTGAAGAACTTCTCCTGACACCGCTGAAGCCAAAGGAGGGTTCTCTGGTTGGCATCTTCCACGTTCTTTCTGTCGGCTCCACCGGGTGGGCACTGGTCGAAAGCCATGATTACATCAGCACCCAAGGCCCGTTGGATCTCGATCACCCGTTCAGGTGTGAAAAGGTGTTCGGACCCATCGATGTGACTCTGAAAAACCACCCCCTCATCTTGGATCTTGTTGATTCTGGCAAGCGAGAAGACCTGAAATCCTCCAGAGTCGGTGAGGATAGGACCATCCCAGCGCATGAACTTGTGAAGCCCCCCCAGATCCCGCACCAATTCATGGCCCGGCCGCAGGAAGAGGTGGTAGGTGTTGGCGAGTACCATCGAAGCGCCGAGGGCCTCCACCTCATCCGGAGTCAGAGTCTTTACGGTGCCCTGGGTCCCAACCGGCATGAACGCTGGGGTGTGGACTGGCCCGTGAGGGGTGGCGAAGGTCCCGGCGCGAGCCTGGCCCTCGGTCCCCTCAAGGTGAAAGGAAAACTTGGGAATGGGCAAAGATCTGTCCCTCGCTACAGAATGGCCATGGCATCGCCATAGGAGTAAAACCGGTAGCCTTCCTCAATGGCCGAAGTATAGGCATCTCGCATACGATGGTATCCGGCAAAGGCACCCACCAGCATGAGAAGCGTCGAGCGCGGCAGGTGGAAGTTCGTGACGAGGCAATCCACCGCCTGGAAACGGTGGGGGGGACGAATGAAAAGGCGGGTTCGCCCTCCGCCGGGTCGGACCCGGCCGTCCTCTCCTACACCGCTCTCGAGGGTGCGAACCACTGTGGTCCCCACGGCCCAGACCTTCCCACCCACCGTTCGACAACGGTTCACGGCTTCTGCCGTCGCGGATGGAATCCGAAAAGCCTCCGCGTGCATGGTATGATCGGCAGGGTCCTCCACTTCCACGGGCCGGAAGGTCCCCACACCCACGTGGAGGATGACCCTGGCGATCTCAACGCCCCTGAGGGCAAGCTCGTTGAGAAGTGCATCCGTAAAGTGGAGGCCGGCGGTGGGGGCCGCCACGGACCCCGCTTCCCGAGCATAAACGGTTTGGTAACGCTCCCGATCCAGCTCCTCATCCTCCCGGCCGATGTAGGGCGGCAGGGGCACGTGGCCGAATCGACGAAGAGCTTCCTCAACCGACAGGTCCGTCAGAAGCTTTACAAGT
The DNA here is from genome assembly GCA_039656355.1 of Gemmatimonadota bacterium. Lineage (GTDB taxonomy): Bacteria > Gemmatimonadota > Gemmatimonadetes > Longimicrobiales > Gaopeijiaceae > JABDNZ01. The sequence continues at coordinate 1,889 of JBDHMC010000025.1, forward strand.
CGCCCCCCTTCGGGAGTCGAGTCCAGAATCTCCACGTCCAACTCGGGAGAGATCTCCACCCTTCGTCCGGGCTTGAGCTTCCCACCAGGTCGCACGAGGGCTTCCCAGACCTTGTCCTGGCCCAAACTGTCGGCCCCGCTTCCCTTCCCTTGGATGACAGCGGGCCGAAGCAGTAGGATCTCGGAGGGCGCACCCGTGGGTTTCCTGCCCAGGAGCCGAACCGGGAGGACTCGGCTCTCGTTGACCACGAGCACATCTCCTGCGGAAACGAGGGCGGTGAGGTCAGTGAAGTGAAGGTGCTTAAGGGGTGAGTCGCACCGATTCACCACCAAGAGACGGCTTCGGTCCCGTTGATCCACCGGGTACTGAGCCACCCGACCGGGCGGGAGATCATAGTCATAATCAGAGACCCGGGACCCAGGAATCGGTGGTTCGTGGGCCTGGTTCACTTCTCGAAGAGGGATGACTGAGAGTCACCGTCCGAATCGGGGCTAGTGTAGCCGAAGCGCCGAAAGGCCCTCGGGGTGGCCTCCCGCCCTCTGGCGGTTCGCATCAGGAACCCCTCTTGAATCAGGAAGGGCTCGTAGACCTCCTCCAACGTGGAGGCGTCCTCCCCCAAAGCCACCGCCAGGGAGTTCAGCCCTACGGGTCCCCCCTCGAACTTCTCAATGATGGTCTTGAGGATCCGACCATCCATCTCATCCAACCCGTACTCGTCCACGTCCAGGAGGGTCAAGGCCGCTTCGGCCACCTCCCTGTCGATGACCCCTTCGGCCCGGACTTGGGCGTAGTCTCGTACGCGTCTCAAAAGGCGGTTGGCCACGCGGGGTGTCCCCCTTGCACGCTGGGAAAGCTCGGTGGCGCCGTTCTCTGTGGCCTGGACCCCCAGGATCTCGGCGCTACGCCGAATGATTACAGCCAGGTCTTCCGCGGGGTAGAAGTTCAGGCGTTGGACGATCCCAAACCGTGCCCGCATCGGGGCCGTCAGAAGACCGAATCGAGTGGTGGCCCCTACCAGGGTGAACGGCTCGATATTCATGGTCATGGTTTGGGCTTTCGGACCGTCTGAGAGACGGATTTCGATGCGGTAGTCCTCCATGGCCGGGTAGAGGAACTCCTCGATGATGGGTCGCAGGCGGTGGATCTCATCGATGAAGAGAATGTCACCTTCGCGTTGATTCGTGAGAATCCCAACCAGGTCTGCCGGTTTCTCGAGCACAGGGCCGGAGGTGGTTTTGATGTTCACCCCCATCTCCCTGGCTAGAAGAACAGCCAGTGTTGTCTTTCCAAGACCTGGAGGGCCGTGGAAGAGGAGGTGGTCAAGGGGATCTCGTCGCTGGCGGGCCGCTTCGATGGAGATGGAGAGGGCTTCTTTCACCTTCTCCTGCCCAATGAACTCTGCCAGACGTTGGGGCCTGAGGGAGAGCTCCGTCGGCGCGTCCTCACGGAGTTCCTCAGGGGTAGTAATCTCCGGTTTTTGAGTCATTGCAGCCTCACGGCCCCCCGGGGCCTGACAGGGCCTCCCTGATCAACTCTTCCGTGGACACATCTCCGCACCTCTTGAAGGCTCTTCGGACCGCGGCATCGGCGGCGGTGAAGCTGTACCCCAAAGACACCAGGGCAGACACGGCCTCGCCGGCGCCGGGCGACACACCCGAAGCTCCGGCGGGCGCGAGGGCCAGATCCCCGACTTTCTCCGACAACTCCAAGGCGATGCGTTCCGCCTTCTTCTTCCCAACCCCGCTTACCTGGGTGAGAGCCGCCAGATCTTTCTCGGCCAGGGCCTGTGCCAAGCGTCTGGCCGAAAAGGCCGACAGCATGGCCAGAGCCAACTTGGCTCCGACTCCCGACGCCGTGAGAAGCCTCTTGAACAGCTCACGCTCATGAGGTTCAAGGAACCCATAGAGGGAAACAGAGTCCTCCCGAGTTACCTGGACGGTTCTGAGCTCTACCGCTTCGCCCACGGCAGGGAGGCGCTCATCCACTGTGAGGGGGACCTCAACCTCATAAACCACCCCTCCGGAAGTCTCGACCTCCACGGTTAAGAGGTCCCGGGAGAGGAGAATGCCTCGTAGGCGGCTAATCAATGGTTGCTCGGGGTTGGAGGTGCGATCTCGCGGGGCCTGTTTGGTTCCGTGGAGCCCCGACCTTTTGGGTTCTCTTCGGAGGGAAGATACGGTGGCCGCCCCGGGAAGGGGAAGTCATGCCTTTGAGATCACAGCACAGGGCTGCTCGAGACGAAACAGTGACAAAGGGCCGTAGCCACCCCGTCAGCCGCATCTGCTGGAGTGGGAGGAGTTTTCAGTCGGAGATGCCGCTGAACCATGTATCCGACCTGGTCTTTTGTAGCGCCCCCCGATCCCACCACGGCTTTCTTGATTTCTCTCGGGGAGTATTCGGCAATGGGCAGATCTTGGAGGGCCGCAGCCAACAGAATGGCGCCCCGGGCATGACCAAGGGTGAGGGCACTCCGAACATTCTTTCCCTGGAAGACGTTCTCCACAGCCACCGAAGATGGCTGGAGCCGTTCGATGACCTCACCGATCCCCAAGAAGATATCGCGGATCCTGTTGGGGAGGGGCTCCCCGGCAGAGGTCCGGATAACTCCGCACTCCAAGAGGGAAACGTTGCCATCATCCCTGCGGGAGACAACGCCATAGCCCGTGATGGCCGTACCAGGATCGATACCCATAACGATCCCCACCTGATCACTCCGCCTCGGCCAGGGCAGCCTCGTCGATGTCGGCGTTGGAGTGGACCTTCTGTACGTCGTCGTTCTCTTCCAGGTCGTCCAGGATCTTCAGGAGCTTCCGGGCGTCCTTCCCGGCCACCGAAACCTCGTTCTTGGCGATAAAGGTGAGCTCTGCCTGGGAGGATTCCACTCCCGCCTCCTTCATCCCGTCCTTCACTTCCTGAAAGGATACAGGATCGGTGGTGATGACGAACTCGCCACCCTCCTGGCTCACATCCTCCGCCCCGGCCTGGATGGCAGCCTCGAAGACAGCCTCCTCGTGGTACCGGTTTTCGTCCACAAAGATCTGCCCCTTTCGATCGAACTGCCAAGCTACCGACCCGCTGGTCCCCAGATTCCCATCGTGTTTGTCCAGAATGTGTCGGACGTCGGCAACGGTCCGCTTGGCGTTGTCGGTGAGTGTTTCGATGAGGAGAGCCACCCCTCCCGGGCCGTAGCCCTCGTAGTTCACTTCCTCATAGTTGACTCCCTCGAGCTCACCGGTGCCCTTTTTGACCGCCCGATCCATGTTGTCCGCAGGCATGTTGGCGGTTTTTGCCGTGTCCAGAGCAAGACGGAGCCGAGGATTGAAGTTGGGGTCCCCCCCTCCCTCCCGGGCCGCAACCGTGATCTCCCGGATGAGCTTGGTGAAAATCTGGCCCCGGCGGGCATCCGTGACCGCCTTCTTCCGCTTGATCGTAGCCCACTTACTGTGTCCAGACACACTGACCTCCAATTGGCTCCATCAGCACCTGTCACGTCTATGATACGAAACACCGCCGCCGGGAGGGAACCCGGCGGCGGATTGAGCCCGACGGGTTCTCCCGCCGACCGAACGACCAGGGCCGCCGTCTACTCGTCGGCTTTCTTCGTCTCGGCGATGATAATCTTCGCCTGGTCAGCCGGAACTGACTCGTACCCCGCCAACTTCCGAGAGTGGTGGGCTCGACCCTGAGTCATGGAACGAAGGGCGGCAGCGTACTTGTAGAGCTCCGCCTCGGGTACCCGACCCTTGATGGTGGTGCGGCCCCCGTCCGAGTCCATCCCCATGATCTTACCCCGACGGGAGGTAATGTCACCTGTGACGTCCCCCATGAACTCGTCGGGTGTGGTCACGGAAACCTCGATGATGGGTTCCAAAATGGTGGGTCCGGCCTTTGGGGCCACGGCCCTGAAGGCGGCCGAGCCCGCCAGCTTAAAGGCGATGTCTGAGGAGTCAACCGCGTGGTACGACCCGTCGTAACACTCAGCACAGAAATCCACCATTTTGAAGCCGGCCATGACTCCCTTTCGGGAGGCCTCTTGAATCCCCTTGTCCACCGACGGCACGTACTTCGTCGGGATGACGCCGCCTTTGATGGAGCTCTTGAATTCGTATCCTCCACCCCTTGGCAGGGGCTTGAGGCGGACATAACAATCCCCGAACTGCCCCCGTCCGCCGGACTGCTTCTTGTGTCGCCCATGACCCTCTGCCGTCCTCGTGATGGTCTCACGGTAGGCGATCTTCGGGGCCTCGGTCGTGACGGACACTCCGTACTTTCGCTTCATCCGCTCGAACTGGACGTTGAGGTGCAACTCTCCCAGCCCCCGACAGATGGTCTGGCCCAGCTCTGCATTGAACTCGTGGCTGAATGTGGGTTCTTCTTCGTGAATCTTGGAAAGGACCTCACCGAGCTTGTCATCGTCGGCCCGACTCACGCCGTGGATTGCGACGGAGATGTCGGGTTTGGGGAAGTCGATCCCCTTCACCACCAGGGGACGATCCTGAGCGGACAGCGTGTCGTTGGTATGGGAATCCTTCAACTTGGCAACAACGCCGATATCCCCAGCATGCAGGCGTGGAACCTCAAGCCGCTCCTTCCCCATGGGAATACTGAGGTGGTTCAGCTTTTCGGTAGCGTTCCTGGCAGCGTTCTTGAGCTCCATTCCATTCTCAACCGTACCACTTAAAACCTTAAAGAACGAAAGCTCTCCCACGTGGGGCTCGGTGGCGGTTTTGAAGATCAAAGCTGCCGTCGGGCCAGAATCCTCCGCTGCCAACGTCACTTCCTGATCCAGCCCCGGACGGGTAGCCTCCTCGCCAGGCATCTCTCCCGGATGGGGAAGCAGTTCCACGATCTTCTGAAGAAGAACCTTCATCCCGAAACCCTTCTTGGCGGATCCGCAGAAAAGCGGGATGATCTCCCCTCGGGCCAGGATATCCTGTTCTTCATACTCCCCCGTGACCGATCCCGGCTTGTAGATATGGGCCCGTTCACTGAACAAATTGATGATTCCTTTGAAATCGTCCCCCGCTCCGATTGGCACCTCCACCGGAAGTACGTTGGGAGCCAGGCGTTCTTTGATATCCTTGAAGACCTTGTCGAAGTCTGCGTGTTCTTTGTCCATCATGGACACGAAGAACATGCGGGGAAGCCCCCTGTCTTCGCAGTACTGCCAGACGACTTCCGTTCCGACCTCTACTCCCGATGTGGAGCCGACCACGATCACGGCGCCGTCGGCCACCCGGACGGCCGCCAGGGCATCGCCGGTGAAGTCCAAGAAACCCGGGGTATCCAACAGGTTGATTTTGGTACCCTGAACCTCGGCATGAGCCGGAGTGGTCTGCATGGAAATACCGTGGTCGAACTCCTCCGGTGTGGTCATGGTGAGGGCATGCCCCTCCTCCACGCTCCCTTTCCTGCGAGAACTCCCCGCAGAAAAGCAAAGAGCATCAACAACGGTAGTCTTACCCGATCCTCCGTGGCCCAAAACCGCCACATTTCGGATCTTCTCAGTTCTATATTCTTTACCCGACGCAGCCATACTGCCTCCTGAACGGGATCACGTACCAATCTCCAAAACGGGACCGGATTCTAGAGAGGGGGGGGGTGAGGGTCAAGGACGTGAGACGGGGTGCGAACCCCAAAGGGCCGCACCCCTCCCACCAAGCCTGTCCCCTCGGGCCGAAATAGCGCGCGGTCAGGCTACTCCGGCACGGCATGCGGGACGGTCACCGCCGATCCAACACCGCCGATCCAACACCGCCGCTCCATCCCCACCTTATCGGTCATTGCCTCCTGCCCGAGCTCCGGCGGTCAACTCCTCCACCAGCCGATCGGCCTGAAAGATTTCTTGGAGGGCTTCCAGGATGCCCCTTACATCCACGGCGACCGATCGATTCCGCTCTGGAAGGTAGATGTAGTCCCCGGGGAGGCTTTCGATATTCCCATCAAAGATCAGGCCCACGACCCTGAGGTTCCGATCGATAACCGGAGAGCCTGAGTTGCCGCCAATGATGTCCGCTGAAGAGACGAAGTTGAGCGGCGTGGAAAGGTCGAAGGTCTCGGGAGGGGAGAGCCACCGGTCCGGAAGATCCCAGTCACTCCCTGCCCCGTAGGAATGGTAGTGGTCGTACATCCCGTAGAAAGTCGTATTGATTGGAGCCACGGTGCCGTTGTACTCGTAGTCCTCCACAACACCGTCTGCGATGCGGAGTGAGAAGGTGGCATCTGGGGGCACATCGGTTCCGTACACTTCGAATTGGGCTCTGCCCAGGGCGCTGGAGATCTCGGCTTCTTCTTGCGCCGCAGCACCCTGAACCTCCTGGGCAGGCCCGAGAACCTCGAAGATGGGCAGAACCAGTCGGATGGCGGGATCATCCATGGTGATCTGCCCCGCCGTCAGGGCGGCCATGGCGGCAGCCGAGTCCGCCAGGGGGGATTGTTGCATGATCACGGCGGCCAGCCCCTCCGGAGTTCTCCCCTGGAGTATCTCCTCCACGAAGGGGTGGTCCGGCCCAAAGTTCCTGACGAAGTCGTGGAACCGTTGAGCCATCTGAGCCTCGTTGATCTCCCGAGGCTGGTTCGGGGTGCCTTCGATGGCGCCCCTGATTTCATTCATCGTCTCCGGGGGAGCCCCCTGGGCCTGGGCCGACAGATACTGGAAGGCCGCCATGGCCCGGCCCAGGGTGGAGGATCCCAGCTCCGGGTGACCCAGAGCCAGGAAGGATGAAAGGGCCGGAGTGTGCTCACGCTGAAGGGCCTGGAGCTCCGCCATCCGGGGGATGAGATCGCCGTACTCAGCGCTGAGGGCGGGATCGGCGCCTATGGCGGCCTGGAATTTCCACTCATGATCCCTGCGCTTCGCCATGATGACCGGGTCGTGCAGTCCCGCGACGCCACCCGTTTGGCTCTTCAGAAAGTTCAGAAACCCGAAGATCGAGTTCCGAAGATCCATTTCCCGGGCCTCTTCAGGATGGCTCTCTGCATACTCCTGGAGCGCGACAACCCTCGTCCTGAGCAGATCCAGAATGGCCTGATCGCTCACGTCGCGTCTGTACTCCAACTGGGCGACCGTATGGAGCCGAGTCGTGGTTCCGGGGTTCCCGATTACAAAAACCAAGTCTCCCTCAGAAACCCCATCCAGGTTGAAGGGGAAATAGTGCTCGGATTGGAAAGGTGTCCCGTCTTCGTCGTAGATCCGGTAAAAGGTCATGTCCAGGTCGTACCGGGGGTAGGTGAAGTTGTCCCAATCACCCCCGAAATAGGCCACCTGGACTTCCGGTGAGACTACCAGCCTGAGGTCCGTGAACCGCTTGAAGATGTAAACGGAGTACCGACCGCCGGCGTAGAGTTCTACCATCTCCACGTTGTATCCGGCCTCTTCCCCTCCAAACTCCTCGGAGATCTCCGTGACGATTTCCTCGGTCACCTCTTCCCGTCGCCCGGCCCGGGCCTGCACACCCTCCACCCCCTCCAGGCCAGCATAAACCCGGTCCGTGACATCCCGAATCTCGATGAGCTGGTCCGCATAGTAGTCCTCGATGGGCCTCTCCTCCTCCAGGGTGGCCGCATAGAACCCGTCGGCGATCAGATCCTCCCCATCCCGGCTCACCTGCTCGATGCTCTCCCGGGCACAGTGGTGGTTCGTCATTACCAGCCCGTTGGGCGAAACGAACGACGCCGTGCATCCGGGGATGCGGAGGGCGGAGAGATGGGCACTCTGAAACCAGTCGGTGTCAGCAGAGAACCCGTAGGTGGTCCTCAAGTACTCGAGAGGTGGGTACTCGAAGGTCCACATCTTCCCATTGTCGAAGGGCCCCGCTCGTACCGTATCAAGAGCCGGGTCGGGGGCGGCGGTAGGCTCCAGGACCACAGGTTCCGCCGCAGGCTCGGCCTCCACGGGAACCGCCGGTTCCTCCTCGAAGACAACCGGGGCCGGCATGGGAGTCGGCCCGGACGCACAGGCACTGAGAAAAAGGGACAGGGACAGAGTGATGAGTCCCGCAGAAGATAAAACAGGAGCATTCACGCGCATGGTACGATCCCGTCGAAGGTCGTCAGCAAAGGACCGGGCAGCATATCGCGGCCCATGCCTAGTAGCATATCTAAGGTCGGTCTACGTTGGAAACCCTGAAATGTGTCAGAGACCCTCAGGTAGGTAAACTCACTAGTTCGACCGCTGTCGTCGGGAGACATGATCCAGGGTGCTCTTTTCCTCATTGGTGAGGGAGCTGATCCCCTCCGCCGAGATCTTGTCCAGGATCCGATCGACCTCATCTAGCATGGACTCTTCCCTGGCGGTCGGTTCCGGGGTCGGTTTCTCCACACCGCTCGCTTCCTGCCTTGAATCTTTCTGAGGTACGATGGCCATCCGCCGAACCCTGATTCCCCCTCGTTTCCTTCTTTTCACTTCCCTGGGACGCCAGTCGCTCTTCAAGTACAGAAATCCCGTGATGATCCCCCCGAGGTGGGCAAAGTGAGCGATGTTCCCACCACCCCCACCGAAAGCACTCATGAGACTCACTATGAAGAGCACTCCCACCAGCCACTTCGCCTTTACGGGAAAGATCCCCCAGATGTATATGGGCGCCTCCGGCCAGTTCATAGCGAAAGCGAGCATTAGTCCGTAGATGGCGGCAGAGGCCCCAACAATCCAGGCCGACGCGAACACGAAGCTCAGTGCCACCCCTCCAAGTCCACAGATGACGTAGAACTTCAGAAATTCCGTGGGGCCCCAACGGGCCTCGAGAGGTGGTCCGAAGAAAAAAAGCACCAACATGTTCACCAACAGGTGCATCAGGTCACCGTGGAGGAACATGTAGGTGATCACGCCCCAGGGGCGAGTGAGGATATCGCCGGGGGCGAAGGCGAACCATCGGAAGAAAAACTCCTGATCCACCATGGTGATGAAATACACCACCACGTTGGCGATGAGCAACCGCTTCACCCAAGGGGTAACGCTGAAGCTGAGGAGTTTTGCGTGGTCCCGGAATACATCCGCGTGGTCAGCCCCGGTAAAAAAAAGGATTTGTGGGAGGCCCGATGGGCCCACCCTCGAAGATAACCAATCTACCGATCAAACCCCTCCCGTGGCTCGGGAGTTCCGGGTTTGGCCCTGTTTTCGGTCTCCAGGCTCTTCTTCGGCCTACCTCCGATGGAGGGCCATCTCCGCCACCCGATGGCAGAGCTCGGGAAAGGTGATTCCGGCGGCTTGTGCGGCCTTGGGGAGTAGGGAGTTGCCGGTCATGCCAGGGAGGGCGTTGGCCTCCAAACACCATGGGGTTCCACCCGGCTCCAGGATGAAATCCACCCTGGAAAAGTCCCTGAGCCTCAAGGCACTGTGGGCCACCAGGGCATGGGCCTGAATCTGGGCAGCGATGTCCGGAGGCAGGTCGGCCGGGAAGATCTCCTGGGCCATTCCGGGACGGTATTTACACTCATAGTCGAAGAGCTCATGCTCCGGAATGATCTCACCCACTGGAAGGGCCTCTTCCCCCAGGATCCCGACGGTGACTTCCCTCCCTTGCACGTACCGCTCGAATAACACCGGCTCCTCGTACTCCAGGGCCTTACCAAGCGCTTCCTGAAGTTCGACCTCGTCATGGGCGAGAGATAACCCCTGGGTAGAGCCACCGGAGGGGGGTTTCACGATGACCGGAAGACCGAGGCGTTGGACGACCTCCTCCAAACGGGCGTGCCCCTCCTCCCGACCCTTGACCATGATCCAGTCCGGTGTGGGAACACCCGCGTCCCGGAGGAGTCGCTTGGAGAGGTCCTTATCCATGGAGAGGGCACATCCCACTCGGTCACTGCCCACAAAGGGGATCCCCGCCAGATCGAGGAGCGTTTGAACGGTTCCGTCCTCACCTCTTCCACCGTGGAGAGCCAAGAATACCACTTCGGTGCCGGTGAGCAGAGGGTCCTGGATCAGGGCCCCTAGATCCCCGGTCCGAAGGACGTCCTCAGCATCGTCGGGTGGGTGGGGATCTCGTACTCCCGAGCCCAGGATCAGAGCCTCATCGGGTGCGGAAAGGACACCTCGATAGGTGTCCACTCCCACCACTTCATGCCCAGCCTCCCTAAGGGCCCGGGCCACCTGGGCCCCGGACGCCAAGGAAACTTCCCTCTCCCCGGAGATCCCTCCCATCAGGACGGCGATCTTCAAGGTGCCTCCTCCCTTTCCACGGTGATCCCGTGAGTGAACCCCTGGCTGCCGAAAGAACGCACCCTTATAAGACTCCAAAGTTACTTCAAGAACCGAGCCCTATTGGTTGCCCTTGATGAAGTGGACAGGAACCTTGGCCCACACCGAGATACGGTTTCCCTTCCTACGAGCAGGGGTGTACTGGAGCTGCCGGGCCCCCCGGACGGCAGCCGAATCGAAGGCCGGATACCCACTGGCCTCAATCACCTCCACGCTATCCACCCATCCGGTCTCGGTAACTCTGACACGGAGGAGGGTTTGGCCTTCCACATCAGCATCCCAGAGGTCGGGGGGATATTCGATAGGGACCTCACCATAAAGCGGGGTCGGGTCTTCCACTTCCCCCCCTCCCCCACAACCTAGGGAAAGAGCCGAAAGGACGAGGACCCCGGGTAGGAGTGCCGCGACTCGAGGCAACCCGTGCCTTGAAACGGAACGAGCCTCGACAGAGAACTCCCTCGGAGAGCGGGTCGGGCGCCAATCCGATTTCATCATTCCTCCTTCTTCCCCCTACCCTGGGCCTGGACTCTCAAGGCCGCCAGGAGATTCAGGGCTTCGAGGGGCGTCAGGTCTTCCAACACCAACTCCCGCAACTGAGTTACTACCGGATGTTCCGGGGCGAAAAGGGAGAGCTGATCCAAGGGAGGTTCCGAGGCCGGCCGGTGTTTCCCTCCACGACCCAACCCTCGGCCTCCGCCGGAGTGAGTGCCTTCCAACTCCACCAACAGCTCCCGAGCACGGTCCAGAAGGCCGGACGGTAATCCCGCGAGACGGGCTACCTGAATTCCATACGACCGATCTGCCCCGCCTTCTTCAAGTCGTCGGAGAAAGACGATGTCCTCCCCCACTTCCCGAACCGCTACGTTCAGATTTCGAACCTGGGGAAGCAGATCCCCAAGTTGAGTCAGTTCATGGTAATGGGTTGCGAAGATCGTCTTGGCTCCCACCCATTCGTGGAGGTGTTCAGTTACCGCCCATGCGATGGACACCCCATCGTAGGTGGAGGTTCCCCGACCTATCTCATCCAAAAGGATCATGCTCCTCTCGGTCGCACCATGGACGATGGCTGCGGTCTCGTTCATCTCCACCATGAACGTAGACTGGCCCCGGGCAAGGGAGTCCGAAGCACCGACTCGCGTGAAGATCCTGTCACAGACGGGAATCCGGGCCGTTGAGGCCGGCACAAAAGCCCCTACCTGAGCCAGGAGTTGAATGAGGCCGACTTGGCGAAGGACCGTGCTCTTTCCCGCCATGTTGGGGCCGGTGAGGATGATGATCCGGCCCTCCTCATCCAATCTGAGATCGTTCGGGATAAACTCCTCTGCCGGCATCATGGTCTCAACCACGGGGTGGCGGCCTTCCCGGACGTCGACCTCGAACCCGGTGTGAACCTCGGGTCGGGTGTAGCCCCGGTCCTTGGCCACCTCGGCCAGCGTCGCCAGAACGTCCAGATTGGCCAGGCGCCCCGCCGTATCCTGAATGCGAGCCACCTCCGAAGCCACCTCGGCTCGGACTCGGCCGAAGATCTCCGTCTCAAGGGTCTGGATCCGATCCTCAGCCCCGAACACTTTTTCTTCCCACTCTTTGAGTTCGGGCGTAAAGAAGCGCTCGGCGTTGGCCAGGGTCTGTTTCCGGAGGTAATCCTCAGGCACCTTCTCCAGATTCGCCTTGGTGATTTCCAGGTAGTATCCAAAGACCTTGTTAAAGCCCACCTTCAGGGACCCAATCCCGGTCCTTTCACGTTCTCGGACTTGTAGGCCGGCAATGAAATCGCGCGCACCGTCGCGAATGGTCCGGAGCTCGTCCAGCTCCTCGTCGTACCCTTCTCTAATCACCCCCCCGTCCTGAAGAGTGGGCGGGGTATCCACAGAAATGCTGACATCCAGGAGCGCCCGAAGGTCGGTAAGGAGGTCCATCTGGCCCATCAGGGAGGAAACGAGCGAAGAGGTGGAGTCGGCACCCAACTCCTTGATCCGAGGGAGGTGAGCAAGGGATCGACCCAACCCCAGAAGGTCCCTGGGACCTATCCTCCCGGTGCCCAATTTGCCGGAGAGCCGTTCCAGATCCGAGATGCCCCGAAGAGCCTCACGAATCTCCTTGCGGAGGGTACCGTCGGCAAAAAGCTCCTCTACCCCCTCCTGTCTCTCCCAGATCTCTGAAGCTACGACCAGAGGCCGGAGGATCCATTTTCTGAGCAACCTTCCGCCCATGGCCGTGGTGGTGTCATCCAGTACGTCGAGGAGAGTGCCGCCCTCACCGGGCCGGATAGATTCCACCAACTCGAGATTCCGCCGGGTCATATCGTCCAGGAGCATGGCGGTCCCGGAACGGTGAATGCGGGGCGGCAGAAGGTGGTGGGCACCTCCGGGGCGGATCTCACGAATGTAGGCGAGGAGAGCGCCCGTTGACTGAACGAGAGGTCCGTCATCCGGCTGGAATCCGAATCCTTCCAGAGAATGGACCTTATAGGCCCGCTCAATCTCTTCCTGAGCCAGCTTCTCGTCGAAAACCCAATCATCCCGGATCGTGAAAGGGAAATTGGCGAAGGTTCCGTTGGAGGCAGCCTGGAGCTCATCGGCGACACTTCGGGCCATCAGAAGCTCCGAAGGATCCAGCCGTCCCAACTCGGCCTCCAGGTTGGAGGGCTCCACCTCCTGGGTCTCCACCTCCCCCGTGGAGAGATCCATGGATGTCAGCCCCCACCGCTGGTCCCCAGCTTTGGCAAGGGAGACCAGATGGTTGTTTTGCTTGGCCTGGAGGAGGGTGTCCTGGACGATGGTCCCCGGAGTGAGAGTCTCCACCACCTCCCGTTTTACAATTCCCTTGGCCTGGGCAGGGTCCTCCACCTGTTCGCAAATGGCCACCCGACGCCCTTGTTTGACCAGGCGCGACAGGTACTCGTCCAGAGCCTTTACGGGAATTCCCGCCAGCGGCACCCGGGCCGCGGCGCCGTTGTTTCGGGAGGTCAGGGTGAGACCGAGAAGGCGGGATCCCTCCTCAGCGTCCCCAAAAAAGAGCTCGTAGAAATCCCCCACCCGGAAGAAGACCAGAGCATCGCGGTGGCGGGACTTCACCTCCCGCCACTGCTGCATGAGAGGGGTATCTTCCTTTGGGGCAGTGATGGGCATGGATTAGGGGCCTGGATTAGGGGCCTGGGCCTTGAATCCCTGTTCATGGGCCAACGTGAGAGATCGTGACAACGATACCGGCGCCCCGAACCAGGATCAACCGATGTGCCGAGGCCACGGTCTCCTTGTACACTTCAAGGTCCAGTTCCCTTCGGCTCCGGAGGCGGTTATGAGACCAGCAACAATCCTGCAGACCCTGGGCTTCCTTCTTCTCGTAGGCTCGGCCGGATATCCGAGTTCGGCCGGGGCACAGATCGAGGAAGCATCCTCTCTGGTGGCCGATCCTACCGATGTGGAGTCGGTAGACGCCATTGTCGCGGCCGTCTACGACGTCATCTCCGGGCCGGCCGGTCAGGCACGAGATTGGGAACGTTTCCGATCGCTCTTCATCCCCGGAGCCCGGTTGATCCCCGTGGGTCCGCGGCCTGAGGGAAAGTACGGTGCCAACGTCACTACCCCGGAAGAGTACGCCGAGAGTGCCAATTCCTACTTTCTGGAAAACGGCTTCTTCGAAGACGAGATCGGCCGAACCCAGGAAGAGTTCGGACCCGTGGTGCACCTGTTCAGCGCCTACCAATCCAAACGAACACCCGAAGACCCAGAGCCCTTCGCCCGTGGGATCAATTCCTTCCAGCTCATGGACGACGGGACCCGGTGGTGGATCGTGACGATCTACTGGACCGCGGAACGGGAAGATCTACCCATTCCCCTGCGGTACATCGGTGGGGGAGACGGGTCCTAGGACTCCACGGGCCTTCCGAGGCACGGTTCCCAGGAAGGCCCGCGCGCGGGCTTCGACCCCCTACTCGATGAAGATGGTCTCCTCGGCTGATACGAAGAGGACGTCCTGAAGGACAGGGTGCCGATAGAGGAGTTCTTCACCCTTCTCTCGCAGCCGGGCCTCGGTGAACCCGAGAATGACCAGATCCGCAGTATACGACCGTTTTTCCACAAGAGCGGCAAAATCCACCCTGTCGTCCGTGGGGATGATCTGGATGTTTTGCGGGGCGATGGGAAGCCGACCCTCGGAGATCATTTTGTTGAGCCGCTCCGTCTGCTCCTCGAATTCCTGGTAGGGGAATGCGGCGAATATGTGGATTTCAGCCCCCCCCCAGTCCGGATGACCCAGCAGAATGTAGGCGAGGAGGATCATGAGGTTGGCGTTCTTGTAGTCGTTCCAGGTCAACCAGAGGTGGATGTTCTTCCGGTTCCCGAAGAAGTGGTCCGAGTGCCGGAGGACCAGCCGGTTCATCCGAGGAGCGGAGGCCAGGAGGCACCCACCCATCACCTCCTCCATCACCACTGGAGGATCGTGGCGGGAGAACTCGAAGAGGATGGTGTTGTTCTCCATCCCCGAGACTCCCGGCACCTGTAAGCTCTGGGCCAAAGCCGAAGCCATCGACGGACTGATGATGGTGTCGACATAAATAGCCGAATCCGTCTCTTCGATTCCTTCGATCAGACGGTCTTGCACGCCTTGGCTTTCCAGGAACGTATCCCTGTTCAGCATTCCTTTGATGAAATGGAGGTAGGTGCCGAACCCATACCGGTGGCATAGCCATGAGAGCATGGTTTGGGGGGAGATTCGGTCGAAGGTCCGGGGCGTAATCATGATTACACTCGGACGCCAATCCCGGGGTGGAGTCTTCTGCAATCGAATCTGCAGATACCGGGTCAACTGGGTCATCACTCCGTGGAAGATGGCCGAAAGGTCATCCACCTCGTCCTTCCGCGTCGCCCGGATCCCCCAATAGAGAAGGGCCATGAGGATGATGGCGATAACCGCGAAAACCAGATCCATCTGGAACATCAGAAGTAGACAGAGAATCGCGCCCGACAAGCTCAGATACCACTTGGACCGGAAACTCGGACGGTAGGAGGGCCGGGCCGCGAAGTGTTCCAGGAAAGAGATGGCGCACAGGGCGCCGTAGGTCACCATGAAGAACATGGAGACGATCCGGGCCACCATGTCCACGTTCCCGAGAGCAACAGTGGCCACGGCGATCCCCGCCGTGACCAAGGTCGCATTTCGCGGTTCGTTGCTCTTTCCTACGCCCTCCCCCATGACGGAGTTCACACCCTTCATGGGGAAGATCTCGTCACCGGCCAATGCCTGGAGGGTCCGCGGAGCCACCAGGATGGAGCCGATGGCCGATGAGAGGGTCGCCGCCGCGAGGCCTATGGGAATGATCGGTCCCCAGAGGGCGATCCTCGACATCACCAACTGGTCCGTGGCCAGGAGATCCGGTGGGGCAGAGACGGCCATCTTCACCACAACCGCCACATATACCACCAAACCAGTAAAGGTGGCCGAAAGAACCCCCAAAGGAATGGAGCGGCGAGGGTTGGCCAGGTCCCCCGAGAGCCCCACCCCGGCCGTCATTCCCGTGAAGGCCGGAAAGACGATGGCAAACACAAGGATGAAAGGATCAGGATTCTCCAAGCCGCTGAAAAGGCTCACTGACTCCCGGGCTACGCCCTCCACTCCCTCCACCTCCACAGGAGACCCGAGGAGGAAAAGGAAGAGAGAGAAGACGAGGATTCCCACCACGACCCACAGCGCCCGGACTCCCAAGTTGGCGCCCCGGGATACCACCAACACTGCCAGCCCGATGACGGCAGGAAGAGAAATCATCCGCGGGTCCCACCCCATTCCAGTTGCGTCTTGGAACCACTGTCCAAGCGGGGAGAACGCCTCGGCGAATGCAATCATGTAGAAGGCCACCGAAATGGCCTGGGAGAGAAAGAGGGAGATCCCGATGGCCCCCCCAATTGTGGCGCCGAAAGAGCGGGAAATAATGAAATACTCCCCACCCCCCTCCACCTTCCGATTGGTGGCGATTTCGGCAATGGCCAGGGCCGTGGGCACAGTGACCATGTGGGCAAGAAGAATGATGAGGAGGGCCCCCAGGAGACCCGCATGCCCCACCGCATAGCCAAACCGGAGGAACACGATGGCACCGAGGAGGGTGCTGACACTGGCCAGGAAGACCGGACTGGTTCCGAAGCCGTGTCCTCGTACCGGTTCGGACTGGGAGATGGTTCCTGTCACGGTTCTCTCTAGGACGTTGGAGCGGGAGGGTGAACCAGGGAGCGTACTGAATCTCCGGGGGTGGGCCGGGACGGCGCAATGCTCACCTTCCTCACCTGCTCATCACCGATCCAGGAGTCGGAAGTACCAGACGATAAGGCCCACCACTACCAGAGCCGCCAAATCAACACCGAGAACGCTCGGAGGCATCAGGGGCTCTCGATCGAAAAGGAGGGTCGAAAAAACCGAAGTCGGTTGGCGTTGCTCACCACCGTCACCGAACTGAAGGCCATGGCGGAACCCGCTATGACCGGAGATAGGAGGATTCCGAAGACCGGATAAAGGACCCCGGCAGCGATGGGAATCCCCAACACGTTATAAAAGAAGGCCCCGAACAGGTTCTGCCGGATGTTCCTAAAAGTGGCCTTGGAAAGTTCGAGGGCATG